>CALCDS010000183.1 GCA_937900065.1 uncultured Clostridiaceae bacterium
TGAACTGTACATGCAGGATTATTAAATATATCAAATGTGTACAAGCATTGGTAAAATATCTCTTATTTGCTATGAAAAATTGACCTTCCGAAATAGACTACTTTTTGCCAGCCTAACAATTCATCATTTCAACCAATGTTCTAAAAAGATTAACCAAAAAAGCTGAACCGGCCCTGTCCGCCCAATAAAGGGTGAACTGTCCCTAGCTGGCCAAAGAGAGCTGAACTGTCCCCATCCCTTTTATGGTTTCGCTTATTATGGTGTCAAGGTCTAACCCAAGCATTTTGGCGCCTTCGGCTATGACTTCCCTGTTTACTCCGGCTGCAAAAGTTTTTTGCTTCCATTTCTTTTTGACGGATTTCAGTTTAACATCCGATATGCTTTTGCTTGGCATCATAAGTGCCGTTGCATTCACAAGTCCAGTAAGTTCATCTATCGTATAGAGCACTTTCTCCATTTTTGAAACCGGCTCAACATCACAGCAAATCTTCCACCCATGGCTCTGTACCGCCCTTATATAATCTTCAGGCCAGTTCTCTTTTTCTAGTATCTCTCTTGCTTTTATGCAGTGTTGTTCAGGATACATGTCATAGTCTATATCATGGACCAGTCCCACGATCCCCCATTTTTCCTTATCATCCGCATTAAAGAGTTCCGCAAAATGAAGCATGACCGCCTCAACAGTTAAAGCATGTCTTATAAGGCTCTCAGTCTTTGTATATTTCTTTAATAGTTCATAAGCTTCTTCCCTTGTCGGTACTTTTTCTCCCATGTTTCTGCCTTCCTTCATCCATTGTTTATTATTAAACATATCCATATCTCAAAAAAATGTCAAGCTTTTTGTATAATATAGTCTCATTGTGTTTAAAAAAATATGCATGTTAAATAATATTGCAACAATAAAAATTATCCTTAAAAATTTTTGCGTATGTAATAATTCCATGTATCATATACATAATTTTCTATCTGCCGTATTTTTGTGTCCCAATCATACGACATAGTCCACTACAATCCTGTTTTCACGAACCTTTCTGATATAACTTGATATCTTCATTTGTTCAGAATGAGTGCGATATGCTTCAAGATCGCTTGCTTTATCGAATTCAGAATATAATACGGCATCATAAGCTGTCTTGGAATCATTTATATTGACTCCAACCTCTATATAATGTATCTCAGGTATTTTATCTTTAAGTCCTTCTATTACTTTTTTAATATACCTCGCATTTTCATAGTTGTTTAAGCCTTCAGCATAATCCTTTAATTTCCACATCACAATGTGTTTTATCAAGTTATTACCTCCATTCTTGCAAGCTGCATGATCTATAATCAGTCCACTCCAACATCAAAAATATCCTCAATTATAATAGACTGATTTTATCGGCCGCTTGATCTGCTCATTTTTAAAATAGGCAATATATATTATATTATTACTATTATAGTTTTACGTATACAGTACAAAATATTGCTCATCACAAATAAATATGTCAATACTCCTATAACTGCCATGCAATTTTTAAGCAACCATATATTTAAAATCATGCTGTGCAAACTAGACAATTTTACAATTCAGTTTAGTATTTTAATAGCTTTAAATGAATTTTATTATCTTGCATCCTTCATTTTTGCTTTTCAAAATGTAAAACTTTTCTCTATTTTATGTTGAAATATTTTCATTATGGTCTCTTTTAAGTTTTATCAAAGACAATTGTTAAGCCATAGTATGACATCAGTTTATAAAAATACGGGATTTCTGTAAGGATTCAACTCCTTTTTTCAGACAATTCTGTTGATATAAATTTACTCAATTGTGATATGCCAATGGGTTTGACATTTTTAACTTGGTATGCTATCCTAATTGAAAATTTATTTAAGAGTTTATATCTTGCTATTATCATGCATAAATATAAAACGCTTTAATCAATCATTTCGAAATTCGTGTTAAATGATGTTTATATTTTTAAAAAATTTATTTAACGTTTAATATGTACTTTTATTTTTGGTACTTTTGGTAATTTAGCTATTTAAAACGATAAAGTGAAATTTTTATTTTGGGCGATGTTAAAATATAGCGAGGCGGTAGATGTCCCCATTTGTGGTGAAGGGTACCGTATCATTTTCAAACGGCAAGCTATCTTTCGCCTCGCTGAAACGCACGAAAGGGCGAGCGGGATGCTCAAAAATCAATACCTGCTTTAACAAAGCTTAATTTAAATATTAGAATTTAATACTTCATAAGGAAGGTGGAATTTTTGTTTAACTACATCATTAAGAGATTGCTTCAGCTAATACCGGTTTTATTTGGCGTATCGGTCATCGTATTCCTTATGATATACCTGATACCCGGAGATGCCGCAGAGATAATCGGCGGGCCTACAGCTACTGCTGAAGAGGTGGAAAATATAAGAGTAAAGTTAGGGCTTGATCGTCCAATGTATGAACAATACATAAAATATATATCAGGTGTTCTAAGAGGAGAACTTGGATACTCCTTTCAAACCGGTCAGTCTGTAAGCGAAGCAATAAAAATAAGGTATGGAAATACGTTCAGTCTGGCTGTATTCAGTGCAATTATAGCCGCTATAATAGGTGTCGGCGCAGGCGTTATCGCAGCGGTAAAACAGAACTCATGGTTTGATTACTTAAGCATGTCGGTTGCCACATTCGGAATATCGGCCCCGACATTCTGGATAGGACTTCTTTTAATAGTAGTGTTTTGTGTGAAATTAAAATGGCTCCCAATATCGGGATTCAGCAGCCAGTTCTGGACCAAAGACGGACTGACGCATATGATACTTCCGTCAATAACCTTAGGATTTAGTTCGGCAGCCATGATTGCAAGGATGACCCGCTCATCCATACTTGAAATAATCCATCAGGATTATGTGGAAACAGCAAGGGCAAAGGGTCTAAGTGAAAGAGTCGTAATACTAAAGCATGCGCTTAAAAACGCACTGATCCCCGTTATAACAGTTATCGGCGTAAATTTCGGAGGGTTACTGGGCGGCGCAGTGGTCGTTGAATCCGTATTTGCAATAAACGGAATAGGCAGGTTGATGGTGCAGTCGATAAATGCAAGGGATTTTCCAATGGTACAGGGAACAGTCTTGGTTGTAGCTACAACCTTTGTAATCATAAATCTTTTGACCGATATCATATATGCGGTAATCGATCCCAGGATTTCATACAAGTGAGGTGTAATATATGGAGGAAATTGCTAAACAAACAGGCTTAAGCAAGGTATCGACACATAAGAGCAAGAACCAAATTTTTGAACTTTTAAAGAGCATAAAAAGAAACAAAAGAGCTTGTATAGGCCTTGTGATCGTGGCCGCAGTGATATTGATCGCATTACTTGCTCCGATAATATCGCCGTGCGACCCATACAAACAAGACTTGAACATAAGATTGGCTGAAATAGGAACCAAAGGTCATATACTCGGCACTGACGAATATGGCAGAGATATGTTAAGCAGACTTATTTACGGCACAAGGTTATCGCTTCTGGTAGGCTTTTTCTCAGTCGTGTTCGGACTGGCATTCGGCGTGATACTCGGACTTTTATCAGGCTATTATTCGGCGCTTGACACATTGATTATGAGAGTAGTTGACGTACTGCTGGCATTTCCGGGCGTGCTGTTGGCTTTGGCGATTGTATCGGCACTCGGTCCGGGTCTGGTAAATGTGATCATAGCAATAGGCATATGGTCGATACCAACAGTTGCAAGAGTAGTCAGAAGTACAGTCTTGTATATAAAAGAGCTTGATTATGTGACAGCTGCAAAATCCATAGGGGAATCGGACTCTTATATATTATTTAAAGAAATACTTCCAAATTGTACTTCTTCAGTAATAGTGTATGCGACCATGAGGCTTGCAACGGCCATACTTTCAGCATCGACTTTAAGCTTTCTAGGCCTTGGAGCGCAGCCTCCGCTTTCCGAATGGGGTGCAATGGCCGCCACGGGAAGAAACTACATATACCAGGCTCCGCACCTTACGCTTCTGCCGGGGTTTGCAATAATACTTGTGGTATATGCTTTCAACTCGCTCGGCGATGGTTTGAGAGACGCACTTGATCCAAATTTAAAAAATGCTATATAAAGCTATAAATTATATAGAACTATAAAAAATGCAAATTAAAAGGAGGAAATAATATGAAAAAAATTTTAGCAGGGTTTATATCTATTTTGCTTGTATGTACTAGTATAGCAGGATGTTCATCTTCCAACAAAGCCAGCAAAGAGATAAATGAACCCTCAGCCAAAGAACAGAAATTGACTTATGTATCGATGACCGATGCAGTTGGTACATCTCCTATTTTGACCAATGACTCGGCATCCAGCAATGTGATAAGAGGCATTTATGAGACATTATTTATGAAAGATCCTAAAACCGGAGAGATAAAGCCGCTGCTGGCTGATTCATATGAAAACCCGGATGATAACACATGGATAATAAAGCTCAAAAAGAATATAAAATTCCAGGATGGCACGCCCTTCAATTCAGAGGCTGTCAAATACACATTTGAAAAAATAATGGATCCTAAAACAGCTTCACCAAGGGCCAGCCTTTTAAAATCGGTTGACAAGATCGAGACACCTGATGATTACACAGTAATACTTCACACAAAGGAACCTTACGGCATAATGCTTACAGCACTTGCACATGACAATCTTTCAATAGTAAGTCCTAAAGCCGATAAGGCGGGAGATATAAACAAAAACGCTAAGGGCGCAGGAACTGGCCCGTATGTATTCAGTGAATGGGTCCCTGGAGATCATTTAACCCTTGTCAAGAATCCAGACTACTGGAACGGCGCTCCCAAAATCGAAAGTATCACATTCAAGGTAGTGCCTGAAATGTCAACGGCAGTATCAATGCTTGAAAGTGGAGAAGCCGATTTCTTGAATGCGATACCTCCCGAGCACATAGAGAGGCTGAAGGATAACAAAGATATTTCAGTAACATTAATCAAAGGAAACCCGACTTTTTATGTAGGCTTCAACTTCGAGAAAAAACCTTTTGACAACCTGAAAGTTAGACAAGCAATTTCATATGCCATAAACAAGGATTCATATATAAGCACCTTGAATGGACTTGGATACAAGTCAAACGGTATAATCGGACCTAAACTTATAGGCTATGATGCTGAAATCGAGAAGCACGGCTATGACTATGATATTGCCAAAGCAAAGCAGACTTTAGCCGAAGCCGGATACCCCAATGGATTTAAGACAACCTTGACCGTAGCTAACACGGACGCTTATATGAAAATAGCTCCATTCGTGCAGGCACAGCTCAAGGAAATCGGAATAACCGTTGATCTCAACGTGCTTGACTGGGCATCTTATATCGCATACAGCAAAGCAGGAAAGCAGGATATATACCTTGGCGGATGGGCCAATGCAACCGGAGACGGAGAAGAACTTTTATATCCCCAGTTTTACTCCAAGAGCATAGGCGCAAGCAACTATTCAAGATATAACAAGCCTGATATGGATGCATTGATATTAAAATGCAGGACAACAGTGGATCAAAATGAGAGGCTGAAAAATTTAAGACAGGCAAATATAGCCTTAACAGACGATGTTGCATGGATCCCATTGTATGACAGCAACGTGACTCTGGCAGTAAGGAAAAATGTAAAGGGAATTGTTTTTGAACCCAACAATGAATTCAGGTTAAACAATGCATACAAAGAATAGGTGATATCATGAATGCACTTCTTGAGGTAAATGACTTAAAAACATATTTTTACACGGCAGACGGCATCATACCGGCAGTTGACGGCGTAAGTTTTAAAATCGACAGGGGTGAGACCCTGGGCATAGTTGGAGAATCGGGCAGCGGCAAAAGTGTCACTGCCCGCTCCATAATGAGACTGGTCCCAAACCCTCCCGGGAAAATCATAAACGGTTCGATACTTTTTAAAGGCGAAAACATACTCACCAAAAAAGAGAAGCAAATGAGGATGATAAGGGGAAATAAGATCGCAATGATATTCCAGGACCCGATGACATCCTTAAACCCCCTCTTTACCGTAGGCAACCAGATAGTAGAGGCCATAATAATCCATCAGCATGTATCCAAAAGGGAAGCCATTGAAAGGGCCGTAGAAATGTTAAAACTGGTAGGCATACCGTCACCTGAAAAGAGGATAAAAGATTACCCCCATCAGATGAGCGGCGGGATGAGGCAAAGGGTCATGATAGCCATGGCCCTTTGCTGCCAGCCTGATCTTTTAATCGCGGATGAACCTACCACTGCACTGGATGTTACCATACAAGCCCAGATACTCGAGCTTATTTCCGATATAAAGGAAAAGTTCAATATGTCGGTTATGATGATAACGCATGATCTGGGAGTCGTAGCCAATATAGCGGACAGGATCATCGTAATGTATGCAGGAAAAATGATGGAGTACGGAGATGTTGAAGATATATTTGCAAATCCGCTTCATCCATATACAAAAGGATTGATGGAGTCCATACCGAGGATAAGCAGCAATGAAAAAAGGCTCAAATCGATACAAGGCACACTTCCGGACCTTACACAGGATTTCAAAGGCTGCAGGTTTGCGCCAAGGTGCAGTTGTGCAAAAGATATCTGCCACAACGAAGAGCCGCCTCTTGTACAAAACGGCAGCAGAATCGTAAGATGTTTTCAATATCTGTCAGGGGGAGATGAGAAGTATGGAAAATCTTCTTGAAGTACGCAATCTTAAGAAATACTTTCCTATAAAAAAAGGCATATTCTCAAAGACTGTAAATTATGTCAAGGCCGTGGACGGAGTATCTTTCAGCGTGAAACAAGGACAGACTCTCGGTCTTGTCGGCGAATCGGGATGCGGTAAGTCCACTACCGGAAGGACCATACTCAGGCTTTACGAGCCGACAAGCGGCAATATATATATGGAAGGACAAGATATCGTACCCTTGGGCAAAAAGGATATGAGGAAAAAAAGAAGAGACATGCAAATGATATTCCAAGATCCATATGCATCCTTAAACCCCAGGCTCACTGCCGGACAGATAATAGGCAGAGTTATAGACGTGCACAAGATCGCTTCAGGCAAGGAGAAGGAGGATCTCATATATCATCTTCTCGATGTTGTAGGCCTTAACGCTCAATACTACAACAGATACCCAAACGAGTTCAGCGGAGGCCAGAGACAAAGGATAGGGATTGCCCGGGCTTTAGCCAGCAATCCCAAGCTCATAATATGCGATGAACCCGTATCTGCGCTGGATGTTTCGATACAAGCCCAGATAATAAACCTGCTTCAGGATATACAATCAAAGTATAATCTGACTTATATCTTCATATCCCACAACCTTGCAGTGGAGAAACATATAAGCGATAACATTGCAGTGATGTACCTTGGAAAAATAGTTGAATTTGCAAGCAAGGACGATTTGTTTGCAAATCCGATGCACCCATATACGATAGCTCTGCTTTCAGCAATACCTGAACCTGATCCTAAGAAGAACAGCGCCAGAGTAAAGCTTGAAGGCGATGTGCCAAGCCCCATAAACATACCAATTGGATGCAGGTTTGCACAAAGATGCCCTCAGAAAAAAGCGATCTGTGAAGAAAAGGAACCTGAATTAATCGATACAGGCAAAGGCCACTTTGTGGCCTGCCATTTTGGGAGGTAATAATTTGAACACAAGCGATATAATGAACCTTGCACTTGAAATGTCAGGTCTTGATAAGCTTCCGGACGACTCTGAAATATATGTACAGGGTGATAATATAAAGAAAGTACTGTTTTCAATAGATGTAAATGATGCCGATATCATGCTTGCAAAAAATCTTGGATATGATGCCGTTATAAACCATCACCCCTTGGCAAGCGTTACAAAGGCATACAATGTATTCAAAGATAATGTCAATCTTATGGTAAATGCCGGAGTCCCGGAAGAGGCTGCCAAAAATGCCGTACATGAAAAATTTGAGGCGGCAAAGATATCATCCCAATCCCAGAATTACGATAAAGTGGTTTCTGTTGCAAGGCTTTTAAATATGCCTCTTATGAACATACACCAGCCATTGGATGAAATAGGACGAAGCATAATGCAAAATACCGTTGACAATGCTCTAAAAAGAAATCCTAACTCAACACTAAAGGATATAACCGATGCACTTTACACCATACCTGAATTCAAGAGAGCAAGGACAAACATCAGGATACTCTTGGGCAGCGGCGACACTCCGGCAGGCAGGGTATACGTATCACACGGGGCATATACAAACGGAGGATATGATATAGCGAATGCATGCTTTGAATCAGGAATAAACACAGTCATATATATACACATATCATATGCTGACTATAAAAAATTAAAGAGTGAATCAAAGGGAAATCTTATAGTAACAGGACACATTGCAAGCGATTGCGTAGGGATCAATCCCTTTATTGAAAAGCTCAGGCAGCATAAAATAGAGGTCACAGGGATAAACGGAATAATATAAAGCTGCCCGACAGAGGCATTCATCAAAAGAAGGCCCTTATCAGGACAAGCGTATAAATATAGCAAGTTACTCCCTCTCGATAAATACGGCCGCGCTGAAATTCAGTGCGGCCGTATTTTATTGTAAAGCAAAATGATTTTGTGACCCTGTTACATAGGCAAACTCAAAAACATCCTGGCTGTGCAGCGAAAATTCAGCAGCATTAGGATGCATTTTTAATAAGTTACATTTATATTTATGCCGACAATCCCTCAACCGGCTGGCATCATACATTTGCGGAGATTGTTCATATGATAAGCGGATTTAATCTAGAAGTTTGTAAGATATATCTTCTGCAAAGCCCTTAAATACATTATCTTCCAGTGTAACCTCGGCGGTTTTGGGAACGGCTGCCTCATTGTCGCCGATACAGATTGCACA
>CALCDS010000184.1 GCA_937900065.1 uncultured Clostridiaceae bacterium
TCCAAAAAACAGTAGACTTTATTATTTTGGTTATGCTTGTAATTATAGTTTTTGAGCTTTTGATTATAAATAAGAATATAGGTTTTGCAGAGGACAACGCAAGTTCTCCAGAGGCAAATGTGGAATCTTCCTATGATTATGATTCGGATGAGACGGCTCATGATGAAAACGTTATAAAAGAAGTAGACGGTGTACCTGTCATAAGCCAGTTTCCTGAATTGCCCTCAGGGTGTGAATCTGCTGCGGCATCGATGCTCGCTCAATGGGCAGGCATAAATGTGAACAAGCAAGAAATAGCTAAGTTCCTTCCAAAGGGGCCGCTTCCCATATATAGAAATGGTCTTTTATATGGAATGAGCCCTGAAGAGGTATTTATAGGTGATCCTTTTTCAAATAAGGGATTTGGAGTATACCATGGACCTGTTGCATCAGTTTTGAATTTATATCTCGAAGGCAATGCCAGGGATATTACCGGCGTTTCTTTTCAGGAAATGCTCAAAGTCATAGATGGAGGACGGCCGCTTGTTGTTTGGGCTACCAAGGATATGGCTCTGCCTTATATATATGGCTCATGGTATGACAAGGATGGAAAGAAAATAGAATGGATTGCGCCTGAACATGTATTTGTGCTGGTTGGATATACATCAAAAGAAGTTATAGTCAATGATCCATATACAGGCCAAAGAAAACTTTATCCTATAAAAACATTTGAGAATAGATGGGAGAGTATGGGCAGGCAGGCTGTAACCGTGTCCGACAGAATACCGGGAAAGCTTGTAGTAACGGATATTACAGACCTTAAAGATATAAAAGATAAGCATGGAACCTAATAAAGCCACTGCTCGCCAAAGCTTGAAGGTAAGAAAATTTTTCTACAGCCGAAAAATTTTCTGTTGATGCGTTATAATTATTTCAAATTTAAAATAAATATTATTTTAGATATCATAATGGCTGGAGGAATGATTCATGGATGAGAAATTAAAGGAAAAGATACGAGATATACATGATAAATATATGATCGTGGACGCCCATTTCGATCTTTTGACATATGTAGAAATGAAAAGGGCACTTGGTTATAAAAAGGTGATTGAAACTGAATTTCTTCCTGATTTTAGAAAATCAGGAGTTGATGTGATTGTATGCTCATTGTATATTGAAACCGTTTTTTTACCGGAAATGGGTTTGAAAAAAGCGCTTGACCAAGTAAGCGCACTTTATGCTGAAATATATGAATCTCCTGATAAAATTGCTCTATGCAGGACTTATGATGATATACTGAAATCTAAAAGTGAGAATAAGCTCTCCATACTCCTTTCACTTGAAGGGGTCGACCCTTTGACCAATGATTTAAACCTTCTAAGGATATTTTACGAGCTTGGGGTAAGGATGGTTGGCATAACCTGGAGCAGGAGAAATTTTGCAGCCGACGGGTCCCATTTTGCAAATGTTGATGAGGGTAAAAAAGGCGGGCTCACCGATTTTGGCGTACAAATCGTAAAACTTGCGGAAAAGCTTGGGATGATAGTGGATGTAAGCCATATAAACGACGAAGGGTTTTGGGATGTAATGAAGATATCTCAAAAACCAGTTATAGCTTCTCATTCCAACTGCAGGGCCCTGGCGGATTCCATGAGAAATTTGACCGATGAGCAGATCAAAGCTTTATCGGACAAAAAAGGCGTCATAGGAATGAATGTATGCAGTTCATTTGTATCGGACAAACCTGAAAATGGAGATGCAACGCATCTGGCAGAACATGCCGATTATATTGCAAAGCTTGTAGGGATTGAGCATGTCGGCCTTGGATTTGACTTTTGTGATTTTTTGAGGATGCCTGCTGCTATAGAGCCTGCGGTCAAACCTGCCAAAACCAACTATGATGTTATAAAAGGCCATAAAAATATAGGCCGGTTTACAGAGGCGTTGATAAAGCTTGGCTATTCCGATGATGAAATAGGCATGATACTCGGAGGCAATTTTTTGAGACTCTACAAGGAATTACTGGTATAACGCTTGAAATGCGTTCAGCAATTATGCAAAAGCTTGATATAATCTTTTATGGTATAATGATTGCAAAGACCTGAAATATTGTAACATATCTAAAGATCATACAGGGGGTGTATGATAATGAAGCATACATTCTTGATTTTGATAATTGCTTTCACATTGACACTATATATTGCAGGCTGCAAATCCAAAAATATGCCTGACAGCCCTCCTGCGGCTCAAGTAGGGGAAGATATAATATTGATTAAAGATATACAATCATACAAGCGAAACAGTTCTGAAAAGCTGACAGATAAACAGGCCCTTGACATACTTGTTGAAAAGGATCTGCTCTTTCAGGAAGCCCAGAAGGAGGGAGTTGCATTATCGCTTCAGGAAGCTAAACAATATGCAAATGAGCAAAGGGAAATAATTGAATCCTCAGGCGAAGAAGGAAAAAAGGCCATGGATGAGATAACCAAAAAACTTGGGGTCGATTATGAAAAATATTGGAAAGATGATGCTCCCAAGGGTTATATGCGGGCCATAAGCCAGTCCAATATGAAAAACAAAATCAAAAAAGAGATACAGAAAAAGATATTGGAAAGCTATTCCGGCCTAAACAATGAAGATGTTGAAAAACTGTTTAATGAAATGTATGTTAAAAGGATAGAAGAGCTCAAAGAAAAATATAAAGTTAAATATTACATAGATCAAGGGACAGTTCAAAATTGACTGTCCCTTTACATTTATACTTTTTTGATATATGTTGTCCCGTCTATCAAAAGAAGTGGATGGATGATTTGCTTTATTGAAGATTCCAGCACATAGATTGTGTAATTCCATTGAGGTTTGATTTCAATCTGGTTCATAACAAACGATACTTTGTCTATTTTAGAATCTATGCCCTTTAAAATATGTTTTCCTTCAGAAATAGAAATGTAATCTGATGCTTCTTTGTACCCTATTTCATGAAATAGGGTATTGTTTTTTGAATCTGTCATATTGAAAATCGAAGAAGATAAATTAACGAGTCTTATGTTTGCATATGGCGGTTCCGGCTTGAGTATGGGATCGTTTATATTCACCATCTCTACAAGTGAAGTACCTGCTATTGCAACCGTATATATCATATCAGGCATGAAATTTAACATAGAGCTTACCTGAAGATTTGATGCTTTTTTCCCTGACTGGCAAATATCTATTTTATATTTTCCTGAAGGCAGAATAAAGTACGGAGTAAATTTTTTAAAGCTGATTCCTCTGGTAACTATACGGTCGCCGGCATAAACGTCAAAACGTTTAAATATTTCCGATCCATTCAAAATCCTTATAAAGGATATAGGTACATCTTTAGGCTGGCTTGGAGCATATGAATCAAGCTTATTGTAACAGAGAAAATCAAACATGGGGCACCTTCTATAAGCAGTTGTCACTTTATTATATGAATCCGTATTATATATTGATATTGACTTTTTAAAGTTGTATATTAAAAAGCGGTGTGTTAAAAAATGTTGACTTACATATAGTAAAAAATTTACATTTTTGCTTAACATAAACTATTTTTAAATGAATAATAAACTCTTGATAATAGAAATAATATATAGGAATAAAAAGGAGGTGATGCTTATGAAAAATGAAATACTAGATGAGATGTCAAACACGCTCGAGGAAAATGGAGAGTTAAGGTTATCAAGTTATGATCTGGATATTTATATACAATCAGTCAACAATAAAGAAGGGTATTTATATGTCAGCAATACAAATGATGAGTTTGACAACAGCAAAGAGGCTGTAAAGTGGGCTGTAAACCAGCTTGACGGACTTGAAAATATAGATGACTGGGAGTAAAAAAGTCACACTGCCTTAGAAGGCTCCATTCAAAATGGTATTATCTAAGGCATATTTTTTTAATGTCTATACTGATTGTATTTGAGATATTCCGAGAAACTAGTATAATAATGCTATAAAACACTCTTATCCATGAAGGAGCGTTGTTGTGATAATAAATATATGTTAAACAGAGCATTAGCTTAAAACGTGGGGAGTTTGGACGACTATAAGGAGGGTTTAAGATATGGAAAAGGAAAAAAAATTTGTAGAAGCCATTACATCCATGGATGAGGATTTTGCCCAGTGGTATACCGACATTGTAAAAAAAGCTGAACTTGCTGATTACTCAAGTGTAAGGGGTTGTATGGTCATAAGGCCGTATGGATATGCGATATGGGAGAACATACAAAAAGAGTTGGATAAAAGATTTAAGGAGACAGGTCATGAAAATGTCTACATGCCCATGTTCATTCCTGAAAGCCTGCTCAATAAGGAAAAGGAACATGTCAAGGGGTTTGCACCTGAGGTTGCGTGGGTTACGCAGGGCGGCAATGAACCCTTAACTGAAAGGATGTGCGTGCGTCCGACTTCGGAAACATTGTTTTGTGAGCATTTTGCTAAAATAGTGCAGTCATATAATGATCTGCCAAAGCTTTATAACCAATGGTGTTCAGTTGTAAGATGGGAAAAGACGACCCGTCCGTTTCTAAGGACTATGGAATTTTTGTGGCAGGAGGGTCACACTGTTCATGCCACTGCCAAGGAATCTGAAGAAGAAACCATAAGGATGCTCAATTTATATGCATCTTTTTGTGAAGATTTCCTTGCAATACCGGTGATAAAAGGACAGAAGACCGACAAAGAAAAATTTGCCGGGGCTAAGGCTACATATACCCTGGAGGCATTGATGCATGACGGCAAGGCCCTTCAGGCAGGAACATCACATAATTTTGGCGATAACTTTGCCAAGGCATTCAATATACAATATACGGATAAAGATGGAAAGCTTAAATATGTGTATGAAACCTCATGGGGTATGTCTACAAGGATAATAGGCGCAATAATAATGGTCCATGGGGACGACAGCGGGCTTGTACTTCCTCCGAAAGTTGCACCGACACAGGTTATAATAATACCTGTTTCCCAGCATATAGAAGGCGTACTTGACAAAGCAAATGAGATTAAAGATAGAGTCTGTAAAATTGCGAGAGTGAAAATGGATACAAGCGACAAGATGCCTGGATGGAAATATAACGAATATGAAATGAAAGGCGTCCCGATCCGCCTTGAGATAGGGCCTAGGGACATACAGAAAAATCAGGTAGTACTGGTCAGAAGGGATACCAGGGAGAAATATTTTGTGCCTATGGATCAGATTGAATCAAGGATAAACTCTCTGCTTTGTGATATTCACAATTCACTTTACAATAAAGCCAAAGCCATAAGAGATGAAAAGACATATACGGTTTCGAATATGGACGAATTCAAGGAAGTCGCGGAAAATAAACCTGGTTTTATTAAAGCAATGTGGTGCGGTGACAGGGAATGCGAGGAGAAGATCAAAGAGGTTGCAGGTACCACGTCAAGGTGTATTCCGTTTGAGCAGGAGCATATATCCGACAAATGTATATGCTGCGGCAAAGAAGCTAAATATATGGTGTACTGGGGAAAAGCATATTGATTTTGATTAAAACTATTGGGGACATTGCTAAATCGTTGAATATTAATTTGCATTTTTCAAAAACATAAGACGTGAGATTATAAATATGGAGTGATCATTATGATTGTTATTTATCATGATATAGGAGGCACCCACTCGAGCGCTGTTGCTGCAAATATTCATGTAAATAAGCTGCCGTGGGATGATGTTCCCAATAAAGATGCATTGTTATCCATTCCTACATTTGACAGGATAGAAAAAAAAGACTGGGGCCGTCTCATTTTTATGGGTAAAGATGAGTTCGGCGCCAGTGTATATACTATGTGCAGGCAGTTTGCCCCAATGATTGTGCTGCCGGCACTTACCGATATTTATAACATATTAAACAATACTAGTGGAAATGAAGGTCTTTATCTGGTTAATACGTCCCCTACCGTAAATTCGTTGATGGCAATCGGAGGATTTTTATCGAGAAGGATGAAATTTGTGATCGTGGGCAGACCTATTGTCACTTATGGAACACTAAAAGCTTATAAGAATATTGCCGGCTTGGTTGGAAAGGTCAAGGAACAGATAAAGAAGGACATCACTTCAAATCCTGTAAATTGAATATTTTGTTTTAACAATTGGCTATGTTAAAGTATAATGTTGATTTTTTGAGCAATCCAAGTGAGACTGGTCTATGTTGTTGATTCATTGGGCATTATGATTGCCGCAATTATATAAAGAAGCACTCCGGTGCCAAATGCTAAAACGAGCATCAGCCAGCATAGCCTGATTATGGTGGGATCGATGTTGAAATATTCTCCCAACCCTCCGCATACTCCCCAGATTTTTTTATTTATTGTTGAACGGCACAACCTTTTTTCCATAAGGCTTTCTCCCCTTTAATTATTTATCAATATTGCTTTCATATAATTATACGATAACTGCGATAAAATGTCTTATAGATAGTCCAGTATAAAATTAAATTTTTCCCTGGTATAAAATGGGCTGTTTTCTATGGCCGTTTCCGCTTTATAAAAAACCTGCCGCACTATGAAAAGTGCGGCAGGTTTTTTGCGGGGCAAAACATAAACTTAATATTTTCTGCCGAAGGCATTTTAAATTGATAATCTGTATTGCCTTAATTTTATCAATCAATATTCAGAAGATTGTATAGCATCAAAGCCGCGTCGCCCCTGGTTATATTTTCTGTGGGCTTTAAATAGCCGTTATCGTCTTTTACAATATTCAGTCCGTAACCTATGGCTGCGTACCCGTAAAGGTCAGGATTTATTTTATCCTTATCCAAAAATGGAAGTGAATATATGCCTTTTATATCGGCGATATGGTCATATTTAAGCGCCCTTATTATAAATTTCAAAGCGTCCTGCTTTGCAACCGAAGATTTAGGAGATTTCTCATTTTCATTTATTATTTTAAAATTTATAAGGTAATTGTATAGCTTATCCTCATCATCGCTTGTAATGTCGTTGACCATATATGACGGGTTTATCGACTTCGCCAGCAGATATAAAAAGTCTTTCTGTATGATAGCAGTGTCGGGTTTGAATTCAGTCCCAGGGAGTGATATTCCGTATTGTGAGAGTATTTTTATTGCACTTTCGGCTTTGTTTCCTTTTATATCGCTGTAATTAGCGGCAGCCTTTTCAACATAAGGTTTGCCTGAATAATCCAGTATCTTACCTGTAAATGCATCGATGCTTGCAGGTTTACCGGATTTTATTGAATATACCAGCCTGATAACAGGTTTAGTGTTTGAATCCGGACTAGATTTTGAATTTGCCGTATTTGCATAATCAGCTATATACTGGGTTTGTAAACCAATGGTGCTAAACAATATCTCATGCGCTTTATCCGATGTAATCACATTGTTCGGTTTCGGCAGTTCGCCTTTATACCATGAAAGGTTGTAATTTAACACTATGCCTTGGGTTGTATCGACCGTTACATTAAAGCCGTTGTTGTCAAGGAAGTATGCGCCGTCTGAGACTCTTGTGAATGTAAAGCTGTGTTCCTTAGGCTGTTCCGCGTTTAAAGGCCTTACATCCGAATTATTGAAATCGGTATATTTCACATACTTTGATCTTTCAGGTTGGAGTGAATTTATTAAATCCTGAGCTATTTTTAAAGCTTGCTCCTTATTGTACTTTACTGCAGCATTAGAATCATAGGGCAATGATCTATAAAAGCTTGTAATTTCGCCCGTTTTTGCATCTATTGAAGCGCTTGCATAGATGTATTCTCCATTTGCAGTACTTGTTTGGTTCTCTTTTCTAAAGTATATATTCCAAATATAATCGCTTTTATTCATATAGTCGTTGTACAGGTTTGCTGATTCGACGTTGTAAGTGGAATCAAGGTTCAATGTTTTTCTTGCTATTTCCTCAACTTTGCTCTCACTCAGAAAATCGGCTGAATTTTCAACGGCTTTCTTTTCTTCAGGCGTAAGGGCTGCCTCTTTTTGGGCTGACTCTGAATTTCCGCTAGCGCCCATTCCGCCTTTATCATACATAGGCCCGTAATATCTGCTTGTATCTATTACTTCCCCGGTTTTAGCATCGATTGAACGATTGCTATATACCGGACCATACGACAGATAGGGTTTTGAGCCGCTATCATCATGGCTTATCTTATATAAAAGCTTAAGTCCGAGTTTATCTTTATATATCTGCTGAGCCTTGCTTAAGGCTATTATGCCGCTCGCATCCGGGAAAACGTAATCATCGGCCCATTCGCAGTAAAAACTCTCTACCTTGCCCGTATTCCCGTCTATTGAAACGTTTACATAGTTGTTATAAAAAGGTATGCCGTTTTCAAACCTCACATAATTGAAATAATAATTTGAACTGTTTATATTTATTGCTTCATCGTTTTCTTCGTACTTTATCTTATTGTAGATTGAGGAGTCAATTTTCTGTATAAACGCATTGGATGTCTTAAGTGCATCTGCCTTGCTTACTTTAGGAAGCTTTGAACGGTTTGACGAGTCGTCGTATTCCTTATTGTATGAATAGTAGCTGACTATTCTTCCATTGGTATTGATTGTTACATCTATATTTCCCAGTTTGTTTTTGGTATCTCTCCATGATAAGTTATATCTGGTCTCGTTATTTGATTTGTACATGTTATAACTGAAATCGTCATAACCATCTCCTATATCCAGTGCTGTTTTGGCTGTATTTATGGCATTTTCGAGCTCTTTATTTTGAAGTGCAAACCCTTGCACCGGAAGAAGGGTCGTAATAATTATGGTAGCGGTGATTAAAAATGTTAATATTTTTTTCATAAAAATCCTCCTTTTATTTTTTATCTTAGAATAAGACGCAGGCCATATGCAAAATGTTCCATAATAACAATATTTATGGAAACAATTCACGGAAAAGAACATCATTGCATTATCGCCTCGTTGTATTATGCAAAAAATCACTGCATCCATATCAATTTATTGATATACTATATATAATGTAGATATTTTTAAGATACGCTATATTAAAGCATAATGTTGATTTTGAGCAATCCTGCTCGCTGTTCGCACTTTTTAAGTTCTAAGGCTTATTGCTCTCGTTCATCAAGAACTTTTGCAACTCGCTTTGCAAAGTCAGCAAAAGTTCTAGGATTCGCTTCGGCAATTTCGCCAAGAACTTAGCAAAAGTGTTCACATCGCTCACTTGGATTGCTCAAAAATCAGCATCTTCGTTAAGCAGAGACCTGCTGATAAACTTTATATTAATTGACAGAGGAGTATTTATGAAATTTCAAGACATAATAGAACCATATTCAAAATTGCCAAGGAGCGTATACTTTATATTCATTGCCAGGGTGGTAAACTGTATTGGAAACTTTGTGTTTCCTTTTCTGACCTTGCTTCTTACAGTGAAGGTTGGGATGGATGAAAAACAGGCAGGTTACATACTTTTCATATGCGCAGCAGTGCAGGGCCCAGGAGTGCTTTTGGGCGGCAAATTGGCGGATCATATCGGAAGAAAAAAAGTGATGGTAATTTTTATGAGCCTTGCGGCCGCGTGTCTCGTTGTATGCGGATTTATCGCAAATCTTTCTTATGTACCGCAGCTGCTTATTTTATCAAATTTTTTCAGTAGCCTGGTAGGGCCTGCAAGCGGTGCGATGATAAATGATTTGACTGTTTCAAAAAACAGGCAAGCTGCGTTTTCATTGATTTACCTGGGGATAAACTTAGGAACGGCCATAGGGTCCATTGTGGCTGGTTACCTCTTTTACAATCATATAAAACTGCTTTTTTTAGGTGATGCTGCAACAACATTTATTGCAGTGTTTTTGCTTGCTGTTTTTGTTAATGAAACCAAACCTTCCGCAAAGCAGATAAAGGAAGGGTTTAAAATGGACGGTGCCGAGAGAGCAGAGGAGGGCGGGCTTATTTCCGCATTGTTTAAGCGGCCTGAACTCATAATGTTTGCGCTGGTTAGCGCAATATATTCATTTGTATATGTTCAATCACATTTCAGCCTTCCGATTCAAACAAAGGAGATATTCGGCCTAATAGAAGGCCCAAGGCTGCTCGGCATGCTAAACACCATAAACTGTCTTGTAGTGATTACAATGACAACTTTGATTACAGCTCTTACTAAAAAGATAAGGGATATTTTCAAAGTATCGCTGGCAGGTATTTTCTTTGCTTTAGGATTCGGGATGCTTTATTTTGCAAAAGGTTATTTTGTTTTTGCGTTTTCAACGATCATATGGACCATAGGCGAGATACTAAATGCCATAAGCTCAAGCGTGTATCTGGCTAACCGCACTCCTATATCCCACAGGGGCAGGTTTAATTCGTTTATATTATTGGTATCGGGTATGGGTCAAGCGGTTGGGCCCATGATAGCCGGACAGCTTATATCCCGAACAAGCGTTGAAAATATATGGCCCATTAGCTTTATGCTTGCAGTAGGTTCTGCGATTTTGATGTTTTTGCTTGGCAAGTTTGAAAGGGTCCAGCATTTTAAAGACGAGACAGTGAAATATTAAAATGTGTCATCCATGTGATACTGTCTTATGGCAGTACGAAATCAAATAAAAATATTTTGATAGGAGGAATTTCAATGGATGTTTATGAAGCTATAAAAGAGAGAAGAAGTATAAGAGCTTTTGAAGAGAGAGATATTGAGGAAGAAAAAATAAGCAAGATATTGGATGCCGGAAGGCTTGCACCTTCGGCAAATAATAAGCAGGATTGGAAGTTTGTAGTGGTTAGGGATAAGGACAAAAGAAAAAGGCTCATAAAGGCTGCAAAAGGACAGGAGTTTGTAGGAGAAGCTCCGGCAGTTTTGGTCATGTGTGCTACACAATCTGATAAAGTTATGTCCTGCGGACAGCCGGCATATACGATAGACCTTTCGATAGCACTATCATTTATGGTGCTTGAAGCAACAGAACTTGGAATCGGCGGTTGCTGGATTGGAGCTTTTCTTGAGGATGAAGTCAAAAAGGTGTGCGATATCCCGGATAATGTCAGAGTAGTTGCCATATTCCCTTTAGGATATCCTGCCGAAAATCCTAATCCAAGGCCGAGAAAAAAGCTTAATGAAGTAGTATGTTTTGATAGTTATAAGTAATATTTTAAGTCATGCCCAAAAACTGTTATAATTATAAATATGAGTCAATGTCTTAAAAATGATGAAACGGTTTGGCAGTTTGTAACTGAGGGGGGAATATATGATTTATATTATATTGATATTATGTATCATAGTACTTGACCAGACAGCAAAATATCTGGCGTCGGTTTATTTAAAACCGACACCCTCTCAGACCGTGCCGCTGATAAAGGGAGTATTTCATCTAACGTATGCTGAAAATAGAGGGGCTGCATTCAGCATATTGCAGAACAAGAGGACTTTATTTATCGTGGTTACCGTCATGTTTATAATATTTGCTGTATATTATCTGCTGCGCCACAGGAACGAAAATATATTGGTCAAGATAAGTTTATCAATGATATTATCCGGTGCGATTGGAAATCTTATAGACAGGATGAGGTTTGGATATGTAGTTGATTTTATGGATTTTAGACTTATAAATTTTCCGATATTCAATATTGCTGATTGCGGTGTTGTTATAGGCAGCATACTTTTAGGATATTATCTTATATTCATTGCCGAAAAGTAACCATTATTTTATTTTAGGCTTTAAACCCGGCAATCCATATATGATATAATATGTATATCTTATATTACACTATCAGGAGGAGATTTATATGAGTGGCGTTGACATATTCATTGCTATATTATGCGGTGTAATGTTTTTTGGAGGTTTATATCTGAATCATAAATCAAGAAAATTAGCGGAGCAGTATGCTGAATCCCATAAAACGGAAAGCCCGGTTCAAAAATCAGCTGCATCTCGGAAGGGAAAAGTACAAAGAAGAAATTCATAATTACTTGTAGAACGAACCGCTGTGCGAGCCAGTACATGGTAATATCCAGAGCAGGAACTAATTTATGTGGAATTTCAAATACTTTGCGCGGTCGCCCAACAAAACAGGCCGCGTTTCTTTTTTGGCAAGGATTCTCTATATAGCTAGCATCATACAGTTTTGTAAATTGTTTAATATGAAATAATCCATAAATTTATTAAAATTATATGATTATAAATTGATAATATGGGTAAAATAATATTAACCGACAAGGGAGTGATTCTCCTTTTTCTCTCTTACATGTATTGAGAAATAGGCCAGGGTAATCCTGCGAAACGGTGAAGTAAAATATATGGTGTACCTTAAAAGATCTGCCAATAATTTTATGATGGGATATCAATTAGTTTCACTGCAGGAACATCAATTACCCGTAAAGGCTGCTTAACCGCAGCCTTTATTTTTTTTGCAATTGCTGGTTTGATTCTGGGAAAAATTGAAAATTATTATAATTTTAAGGCTCATTATCGGCATAAATGTAAAAGAAAGAAGGATTTTTTGAGTTTTTATATAATATTAAAGGGAGTATGTTTTTAATGTTATCTCAATTATGTTGCTTTGGATTTGCCTTTCATAAGATTATAGGTCAACCTATTTCATGGGATTTGACTGTGCTTTTAATGAAAAATCAGTTCATTATAGTAGATTGGGGGACGACAAAAGATGGGTAAAGAATTACTTCCGGTGTTGGTATCAGGGATTATATCATTTTTTGCTTTTTGGTGTTTAGGATCATTTATCAATCGCGAGTTCAACCTTGAAGATATACCTGTATGGATTCAAACCGGTTTATCAATCATAGTGATGCTTATACTTTTTCTAAAACGAGATCTGTTTTTCAAAGGCCCTATATCCTCAGGAGCATCGATAGGGTTTATATTGGCAATATTATGGAATATTAAAGATTCCGTGTTTATGTCAAGATTTTTTAGGACTGTATTTTCATTGAGGTTTATATTATTGCTTTGTATCACTGCTTTAGGAATCTTAAGGGAAAATATCATGACCGGTATATGGGATAGGTATTTAATAAATGTTTCATCAGGTATGAAGACATTTCTAATTGTATTAGTCGCTGCCGTATATATATTTGGTGCTGTTCTTCTTTTGAATTACGGTGCATATCGAAATGGCAAAAAAAAATATTCACAGTTTTCAATGCATAAAAGGGCTTCAAGGCATAGGGGAGTCATAGGTTTTATAGCAGGAATAGTAATGATATTTATAAGCTCGACATTTTTTAGAGAAGCAATATTTTCTGTGATGCAAAATCCTAAATAGATATTTAATACATGATATATGTATAATATGGAGTTGTTAATCAATAATATATAGGGGTGTCCCCTGCACTGCTGTAAATTGGCTTTTTTGTTATGTAGGCAAAACCAATTGACAACATTGGGCAGACTTAGTATAATGTTAAAGTGATGTGAAAAGGTCACTTAAATCCATGCGCCTGTAGCTCAGGGGATAGAGCAACGGTTTCCTAAACCGTGTGTCGGACGTTCGATTCGTCTCAGGCGCACCATTTAATTTGTAGATAAATACCTCATTGGGGGTATTTTTTTATGATGATATGCTGCAGCTGTGTATACTCTTTTCAAAGGCTTGTTTATATGATATTATATTTTGGTGAATGAAATTTACTGATTTTGCTGCAGGCATGCTATTTTAGGATGTGTATCTGTATTGGATGAAGAATATATGAGAATAGCACTTGACGAGGCACAAAGTGCATTCGATGAAGACGAAGTTCCTATTGGCGCAGTCGTAGTAAAAGATGGTGAGATCATCTCAAGAGCTCATAACCTGAGAGAAACATTGAAAGATGCTACCGCTCATGCTGAAATAATTGCAATAAGAAGGGCATCAAAAGTTTTAGGTGGATGGCGGCTTATAGATTGCGAGCTTTTTGTTACAATAGAGCCGTGTCCGATGTGTGCGGGTGCCATCATGCAGTCCAGATTAAAAAGGCTCGTGTTTGGCGCATATGATGATAAGGCTGGGGCGTGCGGTTCAGTGATGGATATTACAGGGAACCCGCTGCTCAACCACAGAATTGAAGTAGTCTCGGGAATATTAGAGTATGAATGCAGTTCCATAATGAAGGATTATTTCAAGCAGAAAAGAACAAGTTTTTAAGTTGTTTTATCATAAGTATTGGCAATTCTATAATATGGAGAAGTACCCAAGCGGTTGAAGGGTCCGCACTCGAAATGCGGTAGGTCGGGATTCCCCGGCGCAAGGGTTCGAATCCCTTCTTCTCCGCCATGGAGCTGTTAATCTCAAAGATTAACAGCTCCACATTTTTAAACGGCAAAGAATTTTCAATAATCTCTATTTTATGCTCGTAATGTTTTCGTTAAATCGGAATTGAACCTTATGGGGTATTATTTTGTTTTTTTTAGTTTCTTGCCATCCTTGAATGCGTCGCCCACCTTTTCTCCAACAGCCAGATATGCGTTGTTCATTGGATCAAAGGTGATGGGGCGCAATTTTATCGGATCGATTTTTCCCTCTGCGTTCAGCACCTTTTCGTCCGCACAGACGTTGACGATTTCGCCCACCAGACGGCAGGATTTCTCATCATAGCTGATTAGCTTGCACTCAACCGCCATAGGCAGTTCGTCGATGAGCGGTGCATTCACAAATCCACTTTTGGTGGCATGAAAACCTGCTCTTGCAAATTTATCAGGCACATCATTTCCTGAAACAATCCCAAGGTAGTCACATTCCACCACATGCTCCACATCTGCCATACTGACGGTAAATGCCTTGCTGGCAAGAATGTTCTTCGTTGTCTTATGCTCGGCGCTTATGCATATAGAGATTTCTTTTTCATCGCTGATGCCTCCCCAAGCCGCATTCATGGCATTAGGGATTCCGTTCTCTCCATAAGTAGCAATTATAAGCACAGGCTGTGGATATGTTATGGGCCTTGCTCCAAAGTTTTTTCTCATGATAATCATCCTTTCGACTATATAAATTAAAATTTACTATCCGA
>CALCDS010000185.1 GCA_937900065.1 uncultured Clostridiaceae bacterium
TATTCAAAATATCTTTATTACACCATTGATACATTTTTGCATTTATATGTGGTATCATATGGATGATGAAATGTATTTTTAAAGGGAGGATATCATGAAAACAAAGGGTATCTTTTTTATGATGCTGATTGTTTTTGCACAGGCTGTATTTTGGCAGGGCTGCTCTGGAAAATATGCTGAGCCTGATTCTTCTATTAAAAATTTCAAATCTGATGAGAGTAATAAAAATGAAAATTTTTTAGATAAAGGAGAAGATGATATGAGTATGAACGGTATGGACGAGAAAAAGCCGATTCTTACATATTTAGGCCATGCTTCCGTAAAATTAAAAACATCCAACGGCACAGTAATATATATAGATCCGTTTGCCGGCACCGACTATAGTGAACCTGCGGACATACTTTTAGTTACCCATTCCCACAGCGACCACGATGCCGTGGATAAAGTCACGCTAAAGGATAATGGCACACTTATCACACACAAAGAGGCATTAAAGGATGGAAAGTATCAAAGCTTTAATGTTCACAATATTAAAATATCCGCCACTCCGGCATATAACAAAAACCATCCCAAAGATTCATGTGTCGGATTCATACTTGAGTTTGACGGAATAAAGCTTTATCATGCGGGTGACACTTCAAACATACCTGAAATGGAAGAGTTATCCGGGCAGAATATAACATATGCCATGCTTCCAATGGATGGAGTATATAACATGGGACCTAATGAAGCTTCTGAAGCTGCAAAACGAATCAATGCAAAACATAATATACCTATTCACACAGGACCTAACGGAATCTACAGCGAAAAGAACATTTCCAATTTTAAAGCAGAGAACAAGCTTGTACTAAAGCCCGGAGATAAAATAGAGTTGGAAAAGTAAATCATGGGGGAGCGCATATGGATTTGTGTAAACCAAATCCATATGCGCTCCCTGTTCATTTGTATCATTTTAATAACACATCAGCATTCAATATCACTTGTTCAATGCTTTTACAAATTCAACTGCTTTCTCATAACTTACTATGTCATAATCCTCTTCATGCTTATCCCCGCCATATGAGTAGGATACATTGCCGACTGTAGTTGGATCCTTTCTCCATGCCCTGCAAGAGCTATGGTATTGGCATATGCCGGTCTTATTGACTAAGTAGGAACAATTTGCCGCATTGACTCCGCTGCCGGCCAATATCTGTATCCTGTCCCCATATTTATTTTGAAGTTCTGCCAAAAGATCGGCCCCATCTGGTGCCGTATCTTTTAGACCGCTCGTTAAAACTCTGTCAACGCCCAAGTCGATCAGCTCTTTCATAGATGAATATGGATCCTTGACGCAGTCATATGCCCTATGGAATATTGCCTCCTTTTTATGTTTATGAACCATGTCTATTATTTTTCTGCTCTTGTCTTTATCAATACCCATGTTTTCGTCGAGGCACCCAAATACAATGCCTTCAACATTATAATCGAGTATGGATTCTATATCGGATAACATGGTATCATATTCATAGTTATTATAACAAAATCCTCCCGGCCGGGGCCTTACCATGACAGCAACAGGAATACTTACATTTTCCGTTACCAGTTTGATTGTCCCTAGGGAGGGTGTCAGTCCTCCTAAAAATATAGCATTATTAAGCTCTATCCTATCTGCTCCTGCTTTTTGTGCGGTTATGGCGTCTTCCAAACTGCCGCAGCATATTTCAGCAATCCTCTTCATCATCCCTCACCCCCAACAATTATTTTTCCGGAACGCCCGAATACTTTTTATTCATCAGCAACATCTCTTTAGTAATATTAAGCAGCATCTCCGTACAAGCAAGTTGATCCTCTGCATGTACTAATAAAAGCGATATTTTGACTGCCTCATTTTGAGCTTCTTGCGTCAATATTTTAGAATGAAATTCATGAGCCTTTTCAAGGCTCTTCTCTGCTTTCTTGATACACTCTTCCGCATCTTTAAAATTTTCTTCTCTTGCATCCTTTAAAGCCTCAAATAAATATGATTTTGCATCTCCAGAGTTGCTTATGATCTGGAAATTTAATAACTCCATTCCTTCCAAGATATGTCCTTCCTTCTTCATCTTTTTTGATTTTACTACTTTGATTTTAGGATATGTTAAAGTATAATGTTGATTTTTTGAGCAATCCAAG
>CALCDS010000186.1 GCA_937900065.1 uncultured Clostridiaceae bacterium
AGGATGCTCAAAAATCAACATATACTTTACATAGCCAAAAATTATTTTGCAACAGCCCCAGTTATATTATTTTTTGATTTCCGTCCATATGCTGTCAAACAGCCCGATGCTTTGGCCTATATCCTTAAGATGTTCGCCGCTTTTTACATATTCATCAGGCGGATATACTGCGATATCTTTTCTTATATCGTCTATATATGGATAAGCAGCCTTGTTTGGGTTTGCATACGGAAATTCCATGGAGATTTTAGCGCTTATTTCAGGTTCCAATATGAAATTCATGAACAGTTCAGCCGCTTTTTTATTTTTGGACTGTTTTGGAACAACGAAGTTATCCTGTTGAAGGACTATTCCTTCCTTAGGTATCACAACCTTTAAATTGCTGTTTTCACGTTTTGCAAGAGAAGCTTCAGCTCCCCATACAAATCCAACACTGGCTTCGCCGTTTATCAAGAGCGTCTTAGGGCTGTCGCTGTCATAGGCCTTTATGTTGGGCTGCAGTGCCAATAATTCTTTTTTGGCAGATGAAAGTATCTTAGGATCGGTTTCATTTATAGAATATCCTAATTTTTTCAAAGCCATGCCTATCATAACCCTTTGGTCATCTAAAACTACAATCGAATCTTTAAGTTTAGGATTCCACAAATCTTTGTATCCTTTTATAGGAATTTTTACCTTTGAAGCATCTACGGCAATGCAGGCATCTCCCCACATATATGGGATGCTGTATTTATTGCCGGGGTCAAAGGATAGGTTAAGCACGTTTTCATCAATATTTTTAAAGTTGGGTATATCGCCTGTATCTATAGTCTGTATCAGGTTTTGCTTTATCAAAGTCTCCACCATATAATCGCTTGCTACGACCAAGTCGAACTGAGAGCCTCCTGCCATTAGCTTTGCAAGCATTTCCTCATTGGAGGAAAATGTATTGTAATTCACTTTGATGTTATAAGCTTGTTCAAATTCATCTATGACCGATTGAGGAAGATATTCCGACCAGTTGAATATATTCAATTCGCCTTCAGGAGCTTTATTCCCTCTAACTGTTGAGAAAGCACTGCCTCCTAAAAAGGTTATGCACAATACGCAAGCCAATGATGCCGCTATAAATTTTTTCCCTTTTACCTTGTTTTTATTAAGCATCTGCATTATGGCAACAATTGAAAGCGTGAATATAAGCAATATAGTCGATAATGCGTTTATTTCAGGTGTCACTCCAAATTTGACCATTGAAAAAACTTTAAGGGGCAATGTATTGCTCCCGGGTCCTGCTGTAAAGAAACTTATTATCACATCATCCAGGGATAGAGTGAATGCTAAAAGTCCGCCTGCAATCACCCCCGGCATGATAATTGGGAGCGTTACCTTCATAAAGGCCTGCGACGGTTTTGCCCCTAGATCCATTGCCGCTTCTTCGAGTGACTTGTCAAATCCTTCAAGCCTGGATTTTACTACGATCACCACATATGATACGCTGAATGTGACATGGGCTATTATCAAGCTGACGATTCCAAGAGGTATTTTTACCTGCGAGAAAAATGCCAGCATCGATATCCCCATAACCACTTCAGGGATGACAAGCGGTATGAAAAGCATGTCATCTATGAGTGATTTCCCTTTGAATTTATATTTGTACATTCCAACTGCGGTCAATGTGCCGAGCATTACAGATATTATTGTGCTGGATACTGCTATTATGAGACTGTTTTTGACTGCTTCCATTATACTGTAATTCTCAAACAGTTTTCCATACCATTTAAGGCTGAAACCTGTCCATACCGCATTAAGCTTGGAATCGTTGAATGAAAATATTACAAGTATCAGTATAGGTATATAGAGAAAAAGATATATAAGTATGCTGTACGCTGTGCCTATCCTTTTAGCAGATTTATTTTTCAACTCTATAACACCTCCATCTTGTCCTTGCTTCCGCCAAGTTTAACATACAAGCCTATCATCAGAAACATTATTATAATCAATATCACCGATATTGCAGAACCAAAAGGCCAGTTCCTTGCTGATAAAAACTGGTTCTTTATCAGATTGCTTATCAATATTATTTTGCTTCCTCCCATCAGGTCGGGTATGAAAAAATACCCGAGTGTAGGTACAAATACAAGCAAGCATCCTGACACAATGCCTGATCTTGTAAGAGGCAGCGTGACTTTCAAAAAAGATTCAACCGGCGAAGCGCCAAGGTCGGATGCTGCTTCAATAAGAGAAAAATCCAGCCTTTCTATTGAGGAATAAAGCGGCAGCACCATGAATGGAAACATCATATACACCATGCCTATCATTACCGCTGCATCGTTGTAGAGCATTTTAATGGGTTCCTTTATCAGATGAAGGTTTATCAAATATGTGTTTATTATTCCTTCAGTCCTTAAAAGTATGATCCAAGCATAGGTCCTGATCAATGAATTCGTCCAAAAGGGAAGTATTATCAAAAGCAGCAGGGTCGACCTTATGTGTTTAGGCGCTCTGGCAGTGAAGTATGCAAAAGGATACCCAAGTACCAAACACAGAAGCGTTGTTGCAAATGATATTACCAATGACTTCCATAGTATGCCGACATACATAGGGTTTAGGAGCTTTGAATAATTGCCATATGTAAGTTTGTATTCTACATTCCCATATTGTCCCCTCGTAAAAAAACTGACCAGCAGCACCAAAATCAAGGGTACTATAAAAAATGAAAGCATCCATATCACTATGGGCGATATGGAAACTATTGCACCTCTTGATTTAAAAATTGAACTTCTCAACTTTAAAAATCGGGATCTTAAAATTTTTAAATGATTTTTCATGATGCTATCACCACCGCATTATCAGGTTTCCAAGTGATATAAGCTTTTGGACAAGTATCGAAAAGCTTATAACCTTCTCCAGCAGGTTCATTTACAATGACTTCTCTGCCATCGGAAAGTGATACAACTGTTTTTAAAACCGATCCTTTATATGTTCTTTCCTTTAGGTTTATGCTCAAATAAGAATCCCCGCCCTCGGGGGAAGACTTAAGTTTCAATCTTTCAGGTCTTATGGCAAAGCATACGGCTCTGCCAGGCACCATGTTCTCATTTTTAAGATTTATGGTCTGACCGTTAGAAATTTTTACAGTAGCGATGTTTTCGTGTGTTTCTGAAACAACACCCTCAAATATGTTGGTTTCACCTATAAAATCAGCTACGAACCTGGTTCTAGGTTTTTCATATATTTCTTCAGGAGTCCCGGACTGCACCAGTTGGCCATTATTCATAACAAAAATCCTATCTGACATGGTCATGGCTTCTTCCTGGTCATGGGTCACAAATACGAAAGTGATGCCTATCTTCTTTTGCATATGCTTGAGCTCTATTTGCATCTGCTTTCTAAGTTTTAAATCCAATGCTCCCAATGGTTCATCAAGAAGCAATACTTTGGGATTATTTATGATGGCTCTGGCGATTGCCACACGTTGTTTCTGACCGCCGCTTAATTGGTCAGGCATCCTGTTCTCATAGCTTTCCATCTGAACATTTTTCAACATTTCCATAACCCTTTTTCTAATTTCACTTTTAGGCAGCTTTTTTAACGTAAGCCCAAAAGCAACATTATCGAATACATCCATATGAGGGAAAAGTGCATAATTTTGGAATACTGTATTTACACTGCGCTTGTAAGGTGGAATTGAGGTCACATCTTTTCCATCTATGAGCACACTGCCGCTGTCTGCTTGTTCAAAACCGGCGATAATCCTTAAAGTCGTAGTCTTGCCACATCCGCTCGGACCAAGTATCGTTATAAATTCGCCTTCCTTAATATCAAGGGAAATATCATTTACTGCCGCATCTTTTTCGCCGCTAAATTTTTTTACAACATGAACAAGTTTTACCATCGAGTCTGCCAACCTGTATCAACTCCTTATAATGAAGATTGAACTTTTCATCTATTTCAGATCATAAAAAGTTTTTTAGAATTGTCTGAAAATAATTATGCAGTGCCAAGCATAATTATAATTTCAATTATTTATATCATATATCTTTTTGAAATTCAACATTATTTTTTAATAAATAGAACCAGATTTTTATTTGATGAGTCTATATAATAAATGGTTTGTTTAAAAGCCATAAATACATGCGATATGTATAATGCAACTGTAAACATATACAGCATACTTATGAAAATCAGTATATTCAGCAAGATAATTTAGATATATGAACCTATTAGCAGATGAATAAAAAA
>CALCDS010000187.1 GCA_937900065.1 uncultured Clostridiaceae bacterium
CAGAAATTTGATACATCCAGTACAGCTGATGTCACCGGAAGCTTTTTGTCAACTCTTTTCGGTACAGCTGCAATAACCGATGGCAGGAATGCAAAGGTTACTATAAAAGAGCCCGGCGGCAGCCCAATTGATGTGGAAAAGTCCACAAACAATTTTACTATAAACGGCATCACTTACAGCCTTTTGAGTGGAACTGAAGATGATCCGGGCAGCGCGACTATAAAGCTTACAACCAATGTCGATAAAACCTATGATAAGATTAAAGGCTTCATTGATAAATATAATGAAGTAATAGACAAAATACAGACAAAGATAGATGAAAAGAAAAACTATGATTATGCTCCTTTAACAGATGATCAAAAAGAAGACATGTCTGATGACCAGATAGAAAAGTGGGAGGATATGGCAAAGGAAGGCTTGTTGCATAATGATTCAAGCCTTGAAAATATGCTCTATTCTTTAAGGGGCGCATTTTATGATTCTGTTGAGGGAACAGGCATTTATCTGACTGATATAGGTTTATCTACAAGCAGCGATTATGATGAAGGCGGCAAGATAATAATAAATGAGAGCAAACTGAAAAGCGCCCTTGAGAATAATGGTGTTCAAGTGATAAATTTCTTTACCAAAAGTTCCGGCATAAGCTATGATGCCGACCATAGGACAGATAGCGGCAGATACGATCAGATTGGAATATTTCAGAGGATGAATGACATACTCAAGGATTATACAAGAACGACCCGAAGCTCAAATGGTGAGAAGGGCATACTTGTGGAAATTGCAGGCTTGGAAGGCGACAGTTCCGAATTTGATAACTCTTTATATAATGAGCTCGATGATCAAAATGATAAAATAGACACTTTAGCCAAGAAACTGGTGGAAAAGCAGACCACATACTATAACAAGTTTGCGCAGCTTGAGTCTGTGATGCAGCAGTTAAACAGCCAGTCCAACTGGCTCTATTCAATGCTTGGAGGAGGACAGTAGTTATGGAGGGCTTAAATGAGGCCCTTGAAATGTATGCAAACATGACCCAAAATCTTATAAAGGCATTGGAAAATGAAGACTATGGCAATTTAAAATATCTGGCTGATGAAAGGGAAAAGACAATAGAATATATCAAGACTTTAAAATATTCCAATGATGAGTTTAAAAAAATATGCGGCAGGCTTCAAATCGCAGAGTGCCAACAGCTGCTTGACAAAACTGCAGCCCTAAAAAGAGCCGAACTTAGGAAAGATATGGACAATTTCAAGAGGGCAAAAACTGCCGGCAAAACTTACAGCAAAAGATTATATGATGATTATGGAAGCTTAAATAAAAAAGCATAATTTTTAAATTATGCTATAAAGTATATAAATATTAGTACGATAAAATTAGTGTAGATAAGAAACGCAATTAAAATCAAGCGGCCGTAAGATTTGGATTGCATATATTTTTAAAAGGTGAAAAAGGATTTTCACCGTTAAATTTCAGGGAGGGAAAAATAATGATAATAAATCATAACCTAAATGCTATGAATGCATCAAGGATGCTCAATATCAATAACACAAAGGCTGCTACATCGATGGAAAAGTTAGCATCCGGTCTTAGAATTAACAGGGCTGGAGACGACGCTGCAGGGCTTGCAATATCTGAGAAGATGAGAGGCCAGATAGCAGGATTGGATCAGGCTGCTAACAATGCTCAGGATAGTATTTCATTGATACAGACAGCAGAGGGTGCTTTAAACGAGACCCACAGCATACTCCAGAGGATGAGGGAGCTTTCCGTACAGGCATCCAACGATACGAACGTAGGCGTTGATAGAGAAGAAATACAAAAGGAAATGAACCAGCTTGCAGACGAAGTTGACAGGATCGCCAATACAACTGAATTCAACACTCAGAAGCTTTTAAATGGCGAAAGGGTTGGATTGAAGGATGAAATACTTGGAAAAGATGAATTACAGCTAAATACGGCTGCAGATATTGTTGATACTGCCTCTGCTTCATTGGCTACAAAGCAGACCGAAGCGGGCACTGTTATTATAACACGTATTTCAGATGCAGCAGGTACTGCAATTTCATCTGCAGAATTCAGACTTGGAAATCCTAACGGCATAACAGCTAGTTTAGCTGCTGATGCAACTAGTATTTTAGTAGCAGGTGGCACTATAAGTTTAACAAACCTTAGTGAAATGAAAGTTGGAGATAGCTTTACAATCACTTTGACAAAACACGAAGATGCAAGCACAGATGTATCAAAGGCGCTTTCATTCCAGATAGGTGCAAACTCAGGCCAGAATATGCTTGTTGGAATAGAAAATATGGGAGCAAAAGCATTAGGAATAAGGGCAGGAGATAAGGCTGTAGATGTAACCGATGCAACAAAGGCAACAGCTGCAATAACTTCCATAAACAATGCAATTGAGAAAGTTTCATCACAAAGGGCGCAGCTTGGTGCATATCAGAACAGGTTGGAGCACACAATCAACAACCTTGGAACTTCTTCTGAAAACTTAAG
>CALCDS010000188.1 GCA_937900065.1 uncultured Clostridiaceae bacterium
TAATTGTAACCTTAATTGTAAAATTCAAGCTGATATATTGATATTGCAATGCAAACAGCATATAATATATATGCATTGAATTGCAAGGGAGATGATTGTTATGGCTAATACGACAAATTTCAGCGTCCGCATGGACAGTGACATCAAAAAAAAGTGCGAGGCACTTTATAAGGAATTGGGTATGAATCTTACAACAGCCATCAATGTTTTTTTAAGGCAGTCGCTTCGGGTCGGCGGTTTTCCATTCGACGTGACGCTCAACACGCCAAATGCCACGACCATCGCCGCCATGAACGAGGCTGAGCGTCTTGCCAAGGACCCCAGTACAAAACGATACAGCGATGTAGAGGAAGCACTGAGAGAACTTAAAAGATGAAGCTGGACATTGTCTGGACTTCGCAGTTCAAAAAAGACTACAAGCTGGCCATGAAACGCGGGTTTGAAATGGAATTGCTGGATGATGTTATCCGTCTGCTTTCCAAAGGAAAACCTTTGCCTGAAAAGAATCGCGATCACGCATTGTCCGGCAAATGGGTGGAGTATCGGGAATGCCATATTCAGAGCGATTGGTTACTTGTGTACCGGGTCGAAAATGATGTTCTCGTCCTGACATTGTCACGCACAGGCTCGCACAGCGATCTGTTCGACGGATAATCATGAGGCTGCTGCACAATGAATAAATAGTTCATTGTGCAGCAGCCTTTCACATCCTTACCACTCATGCAGCTGCGAGATGGCCTTGTATTTCTCATACCTCTCCCTGGCGTACTTTTCAGCCAAATCATACATTTCACCCGCAGTCTCCGGAAATATATTCATAAGCGAGGAGTAGCGTATCTCGCCGTTAATGAAATCCTTAAACGGGCTTGCAGGTTCTTTTGAATCCAGCATGAACGCATTTTTGCCGCTGTCTTTAAGTCTGGGGTCATACCTGTACAGATGCCAGTATCCTGACTGAACGGCCTTTTTCTCCTCCATAATGCTCGAACCCATGCCTGTTTTTATGCCGTGGTTTATGCATGGTGAGTATGCGATTATAAGAGACGGCCCGCGGTAACTTTCAGCTTCGGTTATTGCCCTTATGGCATGGTTCATGTTGGCTCCCATTGCAATCTGCGCAACATATACATATCCATAGCTCATCGCCATAAGGCCGATATCCTTTTTTTTCGTCTTCTTGCCTGCCGCTGCAAATTTGGCGACGGCTGCGGTCTGCGTGGCTTTTGAAGATTGGCCTCCTGTGTTCGAATAAACTTCGGTGTCCATTACAAACACATTTACATCGCCTCCAGAGGCTAAAACATGGTCGACTCCTCCGTATCCTATGTCATATGCCCATCCGTCCCCTCCTATGAGCCATACTGATTTTTTGACGAGGTAATCTTTTTTCTCCACTATTTCCTTTATAATAGGATTGCCCGAATAGTTGTGATCCTCGAATGCTTCAAACAGCTCATCTGTTGCTGCCTTTGAAGCTTTCGGATCGTCCATGCCGTCCAGCCACTTTCTGAATGCATCCTTTATCTTATCGCTTAAATGAGAATCCAGACCCTCTTTCATCAAATCGGCAAGCCTTTTTCTTATCTGCTCCACTCCAAGATACATTCCGTATCCGAATTCGGCATTGTCTTCAAAAAGCGAGTTTGCCCATGCAGGGCCCTTTCCCTGCGCATTTTTTGAATATGCAATGCACGGATGGCTGGCACCCCATATGGATGAGCAGCCTGTCGCGTTTGCAATCATCATCCTGTCGCCGAAAAGCTGTGTAAGCAGCTTGATATACGGCGTTTCGCCGCATCCGGGGCATGCCCCGTTGAATTCCAAAAGAGGCTTTGCAAACTGGCTTCCCTTTAATGTATTGACATCGATTATGCCGGCCTTATCCCTTAGGGTCACGGCATATTCCCAATTTTTAGCTTCGGCTTCGATTTCCTGCTCCGCGGATTTCATCACAAGGGCTTTTCCTGGAGCCGGGCATATGTCTGCGCAGTTTCCGCATCCCGTACAATCCAGAGGGCTTACCTGCACCCTGTAATTTAAATTTTCAAGCCCTCTTCCAACCGCCTTTTTGGTTTTGAAAGCATCCGGAGCATCGGAAAGTTCTTTTTCATCCAGTAAAAACGGCCTTATGGTGGCATGCGGGCATATATATGAACATTGATTGCATTGTATGCATTTGTCTATCTGCCACTCCGGGATCATGACCGCGATCCCGCGCTTTTGGTATGCAGATGTTCCAAGAGGCGCGCTTCCGTCCTCCATGCCTTCAAATGCGCTGACAGGCAGCTCGTCGCCTTCGTGGCTTTCCATGGGCCGCATTATTTTTTTGACGAAGTCGGGCTCATCGCCATAAGGAGCTGTCTCATGACACTCTGTTGCATCCTTCCATGAAGGCGGTACATTTACCTTTTCAAGTTCATCAAGTCCCCTGTCCACGGCGGCCTTGTTCATATCGACTATCCTCTGACCTTTTCTGCCATAGCTCTTTTCTATGGAATCCTTCAAATATCCTATAGCATCTTCAATCGGTATTACATTGGACAACTTGAAGAACGCAGCCTGCATTATCATGTTTATCCTGGCCCCGAGGCCTATCTCATATGCTATTTTTATCGCATTTATTATATGAAAGTTTATGTTGTTTTCAGCGATGTAACGCTTTATGGATGCGGGCAGCTTTTCCTCAAGTTCATCCTTGCTCCAGGAACAGTTCAGTACAAAAGTGCCTCCCTTTTTCAGCCCTTTCAATATATCGTAATGGTATATGAACGATTGATTGTGGCATGCCACATAATCCGCATCATATATAAGGTAGGGTGATTTTATGGGTTTTTTGCCAAACCTCAGGTGCGATATCGTAGTGCCTCCTGATTTTTTGCTGTCGTATGAGAAATATCCCTGCGCATAAAGATTTGTATTGTCGCCTATGATTTTTATGGCGTTCTTGTTTGCGCCGACAGTCCCGTCGGAGCCGAGGCCCCAGAATTTGCAGCTTACCGTTCCTTCAGGCGTCAAGTCTATTGCTCCTCTGTCAGGCAGAGAAGTATGCGTTACATCATCCACTATGCCTATTGTGAAATTGTCCCTGGGCCTGTCGGATCTAAGGTTTTCAAACACGGATAATATCTGGGACGGCCTTGTGTCCTTGGAACCCAGTCCATAGCGCCCGCCGACTATAAGCGGCTTTATATCGCTCTTGTATAAAATCTTTGCTATGTCCAGATATAAAGGCTCGCCTGTTGAACCCGGCTCTTTTGTCCTATCGAGCACTGCTATCCTCTTGACGCTTTCAGGCAGCACTTTTAAGAAATGACTTTCTGAAAAAGGCCTGTACAGATGCACCTTTATTGCGCCTGCCTTCTCGCCTTTTCTGATAAGATAGTCTACGACTTCCTCTATCGTTTCGCATACCGAGCCCATGGCCACTATCACATACTCGGCGTCATGGGCTCCAAAGTAATCGAACGGGCGATATTTTCTGCCTGTAAGTTTTTCATACCTTTTCATATAATCTTCAACGATTCCAGGTACCTTGTCGTAAAAACGGTTGGATGCCTCCCTGCCCTGGAAATATATATCCGGATTTTGCGCAGTCCCTCTTACAACAGGATGTTCCGGATTTAAAGCCCTCTTTCTGAATTCCCCTACTGCCTCGTGATCCACGAGCTTTGCCAAATCCTCGTAATCGATCGTCTCTATTTTCTGATATTCATGCGATGTCCTGAACCCGTCAAAAAAATGTATGAACGGTATTCTAGATCTTATGGCTGAAAGATGAGCTATGGCAGCCATATCCATTGCCTCCTGCACGCTCGACGACGCCAAAAGCGCCGCGCCGGTCTGCCGGCATGCCATAACGTCCTGATGGTCACCGAATATCGACAGTGCATGGGTTGCCAGCGCCCTGGCGCTTACATGGAGCACAGCAGGCAAAAGTTCGCCCGCCATTTTGTAAAGATTGGGTATCATCAGGAGCAAACCCTGTGATGCCGTATATGTCGTAGTCAGGGCACCTGCCTGGAGCGAGCCGTGCAGAGCTCCGGCGGCTCCGGCCTCGGACTGCATCTCAACTACTTTTACATTTTGTCCGAATATGTTTTTTTTGCCATGAGCCGACCACTCGTCAATGCTCTCAGCCATTGGAGAAGACGGCGTTATGGGAAATATGGCCGCAACCTCTGTAAAAGCATATGACGCCAACGCCGCGGCATGGTTCCCATCCATTGTTTCCATTTTTTTGTTCATATGATGCAACCTCCTTAAAGCGCGGGATGGTACATTAAAATATTGTGCATCCCGCCTTGACATTATTATTTGACATTGGTAAATTATCATGCATGCGATTTGCTGCACATTCGGGTAAATTCGCAAAAACGGCTCC
>CALCDS010000189.1 GCA_937900065.1 uncultured Clostridiaceae bacterium
TTACCGATATTAAAGGTCTGCCCTATATGCAATCTTGCTTTATCTTTAGGCAATACTAAATATTGATCACGTTCAACAAGAGTGTTGATTTTTGAGCATCTCGCTCACTTGTTCGCACTTTTTAAGTTCTAGGGCTTATTGCTCTTGCTCATCAAGAACTTTTGCAACTCGCTGCGCTCAGACAAGCAAAAGTTCTAGGATTCGCTTCGGCAATTTCGCCGAGAACTTATCAAAAGTGCTCACACCGTTCACTTCGATTGCTCAAAAATCAACATCCTATATAGCGGATAAACTTTCTCTGATTGAAAGGTCTGCCACGAGATGCTCAAAAAATCAACACCCTGCTGTAAATAAGTCTAAATATTATGACTATTTATTTACTTATTTATTCCTTGAATGTATAATTTTATCAGATGGTACAAATAAACCAAATCTAAGGAGGGATTATAATGTATAAGCCATCTAGGTCCAAGAAACTGATTGCTTTCGTTGTAATGTTCTTTCTGACGCTGTCAATGATGACTCAGGGAATTGCGGCAGCTGCGAAGGAAACGGGTGCTCCCAAGGTATTCGACTTAATCGAGATAACCGACCTTCATGGAGCCATAGTAGATGCAAGCAACAGGCCGGTCGGAGGCGTACTCTCGCAGAATATCAATGAAATCAAAAAAGCAAATCCTGACAGGACATTGATATTAGGCGGAGGAGATCTTTACCAGGGAATGCCCATCTCAAATGTTTTAAAAGGCGTACCTGTGCAAAAAGTCCTAAACCAAATTGGAATGGAAATAACCACTCTTGGTAACCATGAATTTGACTGGGGACTTGACACAATAATAAACACCAGCATGAAGGGCGCCAAATACTCGATAGTATGCTCAAACCTGTATGACAAAGCCACAGGCAAAAGAGTTTTCGACCCATACAAAATAATTGAAAAAGACGGGGTCAAGATAGGCATAATAGGCGGAATAACAAATGAAACGCCTACGATAGTGCTGCCCAAATATGTTGAGCCTTACAAATTCACTGACCTTGCGGATGAGATCAACAGCTCTGCGGCGGAAGCAAGGTCCAAGGGTGCGGATATCGTAGTAGCCCTCATACATGAAGGCGGAGTTGTTGGAAACGACGGGACAAAAAGCGGCCCCGTATTTGAGATAGCCAAAAAGCTAAACGGAGTAGATGCAATTTTAGGCGGCCACACTCATACGATCGTCAATTCAATATCCGATAACGGCATCCCGATTTTCATAGCCAATTCAAGCGGCAAGGGATTCCAGCATATAAAGATGACCGTGGATGAAAACAAAAAAGCTGCCTTTGCGGGAGAATACGTGGATATCTATACCGACAAGCCCAATGGATACAAGGCTGCAAATCCAATAGTGGACCCGCAGGTAACAGCCATAGTCGATGCGGCAAACGTAGAGCTCGGCCCTATGTTCAATGAGGTCATCGGAAAAGCTGATGATACGCTTACAAGGACACAGCTTGGAAATCCATTTGGAGAGTCCTTCCTTGGAAACTGGAGCAGCGATGTAATAAGGAAAAAAGCCGGAGCCGACGTTGGCATGCAAAACAACGGAGGTTTAAGGATAGACATACCAAAGGGAGACATAACGGTCGGCACCATTTTCGCATTGATGCCTTTTGATAATGAGATCTGCATACTCGATATGAGCAAAGCCCAGATAAAAACAGTCCTTGAGCAAGGCTTTGCAGATAACGGGAAAGGAATACAGCTTTCAGGTTTGAAAGTAAAATATGATATGTCCAGGCCCAATATGGATAGGGTCGTTGAAATAAGCAGGGAAGACGGCACTTCGATCAATGATGCTGAAACGCTCAAAGTTGCCACGAACGATTTTATGGCAACCGGGGGAGACGGCTTTTTAGGATTTGTGGATGCTGGAGGAAAAGAGCCGGATGTAAACACCCATGTGCTTATAAGGGATGCTTTGATCGAAGACGTCAGGGCAAATAAGTCAATAAAGACCACTTTAGATTCAAGAATAGAGAATGCTGTAAAATATATAAGCATTGTAGCAACTTCCGATCTTCACGGAAATATTTATCCATATGATTATTTTACAACCAAGCCCGCGGATTTGGGTCTTGCAAAAATATCAACTTATGTTAGCAGCCTTAGAAAATACAATCCCAATGTTATGGTTATCGACAACGGCGATGCCATACAGGGAACGCCTCTTGTGACTTACTACAATCTGATAGACCAATCATCGGAATACCCCATGATGAAGGTTATGGGGAAAATAGGATATGACACATGGACTCTTGGCAATCATGAGTTCAATTACGGTCTGCCAACACTAAACAGGATAATCAAGGACGCTAAAGCCAACAACATAAATGTTTTATCCGCAAATATATACAAAGACGACAATACCAATTTTGTAGAGCCCTATTACATAAAAAGCTTTGATGTAAACGGCAAAACGATCAAGGTCGGAGTAATAGGCATGACTACAAAAACCGTTCCAAGCTGGGAAGATGCCGCACACTATAAGGGACTAAAGTTTAACGACCTTGTCGACGAGGCAAAAAAGTGGGTTCCTAAACTCAGGAAAGAAGGTGCGGATATTGTTATAGTCGCCGCACACAGCGGTGAGGAAGGTCCTGCTGATACCATCCCTGAAAATCAGATAAAGGCAATTGCAACCCAGGTTTCAGGCATAGATGCAATAGTCGCAGGACATATGCACGTCGTTTTAAACGACCTAAGTTTAAAGAATCCAGACGGAAAAGTCGTACCAGTAGTTGAACCGGGCAAATACGGACAGAACGTTTCACAGATAGATATAGGAATCGGAGCGGACGGCAAAATCATATCGCTCACAACCAACAATATAAAGATGGATTCAACGATTCCTGCTGATGCAGAGATAACCGAAAAAATCGCAAAACCATACCAGGATGCCACACTCAAATATGTAAAGACCAAAATAGGAGTTTCAAAGGGCGAATACACCGGAGACGGGCAGACTTTAAGACCGACCGCCATCATGGAACTCATAAACAAAGTGCAGATGGAAGGTGCAGGCACGCAGCTTTCAATAGCTGCGCCGTTAAGCGCATCTGCAAGGATACCTGAAGGCGATATAACGATACAGGATATAATGTCCGTGTATGTGTATGAAAACTTCCTGTATGGAATAAAGATGAACGGAAAGCAGATAAAAGACTGGCTGGAATGGTCTGCAAGGTACTATGGCCAGGTTTCAAGCCCTAACGAGCCGATCGCAAAAGATGCAAAATTGAATATTCCGGATTACAATTTAGACCAGCTTTACGGAGCCACATATGATATAGATATAACTGAACCTGCAGGCTCCAGAATAAAGAATTTAAGATATAACGGCAAACCAATAAAGGCTGACGACGTGTTCACAGTAGCGATAAACAACTACAGATACAACGGAGGAGGAGGCTTCATGAATGCTGCGGGAATAAGCAACACAGATCCAAGCCTCGTTGTATACGATTCGGCAAAAGCTTTAGGCGACGACGGGCAGGTAAGAAACATGATGATAAAATATATAGAGGATCACAAGACGATAACCCCAACAGTTTCTGAAAACTGGAAAATCTATACCACCACGGTACAAAATGTAGAATCCGGTTCACTGCCCAAGACAGGTTCACCTATCGATACGGCCTCAGTCGTAAATTTAGGCGGATTGTTTATATCGCTTGGTGTTGTCACTCTCAATAAGAGCAGAAAGGAAGACGACCTCGCAGCATAAAATGAACGGTGCTATTAAAAGGAATATCGGCATATCGATGATAACAGCAGGTGTGCTTATAATTTCATGGGCATTTTATGCACGCCTTAGCACAGTGGAAAAACAAAAGTCTATGATTGAAGCCTTCAATGCAGCCGTTGAAAGCTACCAGAGCAATCCTGAAAGTTCAGATGCAGCCGATAAGGCTGCATCTGAACCTGATGCGGCGTTAGAGAGAGTTATCGGCGTAATGTACATACCCAGAATAGATTTGCAGGTTGCAGTCGTCGATGGAGTGGATGCACAGAGTTTAAAGAGAGCGGTCGGACATTTCAAGGACACTGCAATGCCCGGCCAGAATGGGAACTGCGCCATTTCAGGCCACAGGAGCTACACATACAATCAGTTCTTCAACAGGCTGTATGAAGTCGAGCCGGGCGATGAAATAACCATCCAAACCAAAACCGGCTCTTATAAATATGAAGCATACCAGAAAAAGATAATAGAGCCTGATGATATATCCGTATTGAAAAATACAAGCACACCTACATTGACCCTTATAACCTGCCACCCTGAGCGCTCTTCAGCGCAAAGGCTGGTTGTAACATGCAAACTCAAGCAACCCTAAT
>CALCDS010000190.1 GCA_937900065.1 uncultured Clostridiaceae bacterium
AATCAACATTTATTCTACTTTAGCATAGCCTTAAGAAGATAAAAGATCCTCTTTCAAGCATTTTTTATATGGTCTATCTTATTGTAACTAAGGTTTATACAAAAATCAACACAGATAGGTTTTAAAGCTTGTTATCCGTTTATGTTGTCATTCATTGAAAAACAAGTTTCAGCACATAATCCGCCCGATAATGGTATAATATCTTTAGAAAAACAGCAGGGGCGATTTATTTGGTAGAATTTGAAGGCGTAATAGAATCGATAATATACAATAATGAATCCAACGGGTATACCGTCGCAAGACTTAAAAAGGACAACGATATGGTAACGATCGTGGGATACCTTCCTTTAATAAATGAAGGGCAGCCTGTCAAAGTTTCAGGAGAATGGGTGAACCATCCTGAGTATGGACAGCAGCTTAAGGTGCAATCCTATTCTGAAGTGACCCCGACATCGCTTGAAGGAATAGAAAGATACCTGTCTTCAGGGCTCATACAAGGTATAGGTCCGGTTATGGCAAAGAGGATCGTTGAGAAATTCGGGGCGGATGCATTGGACATAATCGAATACAATCCTGATAAGCTTACTGAAATCGAAGGCATAGGCCCAAAAAAGGCGCAGACGATATCAGGCTCCTTCCAGAAGGGAAGGGAGCTGCGCAATGTGATGGTATTTCTTCAAACGTACGGCATATCAACCGGGAATTCGGTCAAGATATATAAAAAATACGGGCAGGATGCCATAAACTTGATACGTGAAAATCCTTACAGGCTTACCACGGATATTTTCGGCATAGGTTTTAAAACTGCCGACAGGATAGCTCGCAGCCTTGGGATAGACATGTGTTCGAAGTACAGGCTTATGGCCGGCATAAAATATGTTCTTGGAGAATACTGCGCCAAGGGAGGGCATACGTATCTGCCATATGATATATTGGTTTCAGAATGCGAAAGGCTGCTTGAAGTTCCTCGAGAAATGCTTGAAGAAGCCTGCGTTTCACTGGTGATGAATAAAGAGCTGGTAATGGAAGATATGGATGGATGCACCGCCGTATACTTGATGCCGTTTTATTACTCTGAACTTGGGGTTTCCAAAAGGATTCTCGAGATACTATCGTCCGCAGCCAAAAAGATAGATGCCAATGCTGATTTGGCTATAACCTCCTATGAGAGTGAAACAGGAATCAAGCTTGCAGACAAGCAGAAGGAGGCCATAATAAGCGCCATTCAAAACGGAGTCGTAATAATAACCGGCGGTCCCGGAACAGGCAAGACTACCATAATAAAGTGCATCATAAATATAATGGAAAGCAGCGATATGAAAATATCGCTTGCCGCGCCGACAGGCAGGGCGGCCAAAAGAATGGCTGAAGCCACAGGCAGGGAATCAAAGACCATACACAGGCTTTTGGAGATGGGATATACCGAAGATGAAAACAGTATGGTTTTCCTGAAGGATGATTCCGATCCTATAGATGCTGACGCCGTCATAATCGATGAAGCTTCAATGATAGACATAGTGCTTATGAACAACCTTCTTAAAGCCATAGTACCGGGAACAAGGCTCATATTGGTAGGGGATGTCGATCAGCTTCCCTCAGTTGGAGCCGGAAACGTGCTTAGGGATTTGATAAGCAGCGGTGTAATACCGGTAGTGCGGCTTACAGAGATTTTCAGGCAGTCTCAGGAGAGCATGATAATAGTGAACGCCCACAGGATAAACAAGGGTGAGCTTCCATATCTCAATGAAAGGGATAAGGATTTCTTCTTTATCGATGCCAGGTCGCAGGAAGCCGTGCTAAAGCTGATACAGGAACTTATCAAAAATAGGATACCCAGGTTTAAAGATTGTGCCGAACCTCAAAAATACATACAGGTTTTGACACCTATGAGAAAGGGAATATGCGGCGTGTACAACCTGAACAGCAGTTTGCAGAAAATATTAAACCCACCATCACAGGACAAGGACGAGAAAAAAGTGAGGGATTATGTTTTCAGGACAGGCGACAAGGTAATGCAGATTAAAAATAACTACAATATGAAATGGGAGAAGCTAAAGAGTGAAGGCGAGCGTGAAGGCACGGGCGTATTCAACGGAGATCTTGGATATATAGAATATATAGATAATGAGAACAATATAATATCGGTCATATTCGATGATGATAAAAGGGTGACATATGATTTTACAGATATAGATGAGCTTGAACTGGCATATGCCATAACGATCCATAAAAGCCAGGGAAGCGAATTCCCGGTGGTCGTGATGCCGGCTGTATGGGGCCCGCCAATGCTTATGACTCGAAATCTCCTGTATACGGGGGTCACACGTGCCAAGGAACTTGTGGTCATTGTCGGAAGCAAACAGGTCCTTGCCGGGATGGTAAGCAATAATAAAATCGTAAAAAGATATTCCGGGCTTGATATAAGGATAAAAAAACTGATGGAAACCGGCATTTTCTATATATGATGGAGAAGATATATGCTGCATTCACAAAGTTTGATATGGATATTTTGCAAGGGCATTATGTTTTTGGCGGGATTGTACAATAGAAATTCTATAAACATTTTATATTTTGCGGAGTGATATCATGGATTATGTTATATACAGAGCCCAAACGCCAAAGACTGCGTTTATAAGGATGACTTCCAATCCCAAGCTTGATTTTGCGTATTTCAGCAAATCCTCACCCACAGTAAGGTTTGAAGTGCTTACCGCAGGCATGGATATAAACAAGGCTTATTATATAATGAGCAAAATAAATAAAAACTTCGGCCATTTTAAGAGAATTGTCTATAGAAGGCATAATAGTATAAACTATGATATACTATCAGGTTTGGCTAGAGGTGCGTCTTTGAGTGTGGGCGCAAAATGGTTGAGGGCGCCTGTTTCAATCACAAAAGGCTTTGATATTCCAGACAGTTATGATGAGGATAAGCTTTACAATATAATAAAGGGAAGACTTGTGAGCTATAGAAGTATTGATGGATTTGTAAAAGACAATCACATATTTTTAAAACACGGCATATCTGACATACTTCAAATCTTATATCTTAAGGGGAAATTGCTTATACTCCCGGAATTCATAATAGACAGATACCACAAAAAGATAGAATGCATATACTGTGGGGAAAAGCAGGCTCAAACATCATCTCCTAAAAAGTGCAGCGGATGCTCTCGCCTCTTGGATTTTAAAGAGCCTGTGTTTGCATCACCGTATATTTTGCCTTCCCCTTCCAAACTTCATATTTTTAAGGATGCGGCAAATTTAGATTCACCCCAGAGGTATGCGTCTTTAGAGATGTGTGAATTCATAAAGGGAAACAAGGAAGAGTGCATTATGTGGATGGCATCTGACCAGGAAGATATACGCATCTTTTTAAAATCCATAAACCATGTGCTGAACAATGGGGGAAGGGTCTTGATCTGCGTGCCATGCCTAAACGCTGCAAAATCGGTTGCAGATACACTTTCCCCTTATTATTCAAGCCATGTATTTGCCAAAGATGACGTTTTGGGATTTTGGAAAAGCGATATAGACATAGCATTGTTTAGAGTTTTAGGCTGCTTTTACAGCTCGTATGATCTGATAATACTCTTTGAGCCTCCATCTTGCAGTTTGTATACTGCCGGAGATCTCAAAAAACTAGCCAAAAGGGCTCTAAAGCCTTGCGGCAAGATGATATTTGCATCATCGACCCTAAATTATAAATTGTATAAAGACAGGCAATCCGGGAAAGTCTGTTTTGAAGTCCTTCCAATAAGAAAGGACGGCATGATTTTTCCGGAGCCGAGGGTCCTCACATACAAGAGGCTGTCAGAGAGCAATGTGTTCATGCCTGATGAAGTGATGGATTTTATAAGGTGGTCCAATCTAAAAGGCAGAGGCTTAAGGATAATAACTCCATCTGCAAGTGCGTCCTGCAGCATAGGCGAGATGATAAAGCCATTAAATATGAACAATATAAAAATTGAAACTTATCCTTCCACTTTTTATATGAATTCCCGAAACGAGAATTTGATTGTATTTTTTGCGGATAAAAGGGAAGTATTTAACGAGAAAGCCTTGCTGAATATACTGATGCTTCCGCCTGAACATAGAAGTTTGGGTAATCGATTCGGCTCTCCATATGAGGTCATATTTGTGGGGGCTCATGAAACCGAAGAGATGCACAATGCAAGGATTATGCTCAGGCAGTTTAATAAAAAGGCCTGGGAAATGGGGTATATAAAAGAGAACGACCATGGGAAAAATATTTAGCACCTTAATCGATATGAGCTACCCTTTAAAACCAAAATGCCTGTTTTGCGGGTCCCAAGAGAACATAAACTATTTTGGGCTTTGCAAATATTGCGTAAGCCTTCTTCCTTACATATCAAAGCCTGTATGCACAAGGTGCGGCAAACCTTATAGCCATGGTGTTTCACATGATGCCTGCAGCTTGTGCTTAAACACTGAGATGTATTTTGAGAAGGGCTATACCGTATTTGAATTTTCGGGAATCGTGCAAAATACTCTTTACAGATTGAAGTACGGCGGTGAGACTGAACTTGCGGATGTATTTGGAAAGCTCATGGCCGATTATGCTGCTGAACTTAAGGAGCATATAAATTTGATAATCCCCGTACCGCTGCATATAGAAAAGCTAAAGAAAAGGGGATTTAACCAGTCATGGCTCATATGCAAGGCATTGGGACGGGAGTGGGGGATCGACTCCTCAGACAAGGCTCTAGTAAGATTAAGATATACGGAAAGCCAGATAAACCTTTCCAAAAAACAGAGGCTGTCTAATGTAAGAGGGGCATTTGCTTTGAACAGCCGTTTTAAAATACAGGGCAAGTCTGTTTTGATCGTTGATGATATAATGACCACAGGCTCGACTCTGAATGAATGCAGCAGAATGCTCAAAAGCGGGGGTGCCTCCCATGTATATGCACTGACTGCGGCCTGTCCCGTTCATATGGATGAGCCTATGGCCGATACGGAGCCTTAGAGCTTAAAAACGTGAACAGATAAACGGATTGCTCAAAATCAACAAATTTATTAAACATAGCCGAATATTAAAAATCAAAATATTTATGTACGGTATGCAAAATATTATCATATTATGTATTGGACAGCAGATGCTTTATCTGCGCTTTATATAGTTCTGAATATTTTGGCTAAGCTAAATAATTCTTGCAATTTCGCTCTCTGTAAGCGTATAATCAGAAGTAGTATTGTATTAGGTCTGTGGTTGAAAGTCGATGCTAGCCGCAAGCAAAACGATCCACGTAACCCAAGCAAAGCTTGGCGAGCATGGTGCGGTTTAGAAGTAAGACCTGCCGCCCAAAATATGGGCGAGAGGGGGATCAGTGAGGGGTGTAAGCCCTGAGCAAAACTTCCAGCAGGCGGGTGTGGGGTCAAAAACCAGGTCAGCTAATATAATGCTTGCCAATTTTGAAACCATAGGGTATGTAACCCTGGTTTAATAAATATTTAAATGGCAGTAGCCACAAAGCGAGGGGATTTTTCATGTATCAAGACAAGACATTGGTTTGCAAAGATTGCGGAAAAGAGTTCGTGTTTACAGCAGGCGAGCAGGAATTCTACGCAGAAAAGGGCTTCCAGAATGAACCAAGCCGCTGCAAAGAATGCAGACAGGCTAAGAAGAACGCAAGAAGACCCGCAGGAGCAAAGAGAGAAATGTATACGGCTATTTGCTCAGCATGCGGAAAAGAAACAGAAGTTCCTTTTAAACCAAGTGAGGATAGACCGGTTTATTGCCGTGAATGTTACGAGGCAAGAAGAAAGTAATCCCCGAAGCTTTGCGCGAGGGTTATAACCAGTCATCAGGGCTGAAAGCTCCATATGTTGAATATGGGGCTTTTTAATTTTTTGTATTATCTGTACTATTATACATAAGTGTTGATTTTT
>CALCDS010000191.1 GCA_937900065.1 uncultured Clostridiaceae bacterium
TGCTCAAAAATCAACAATTTTGTTAAACAGAGTCAAAGTTATTTTGCAGTATTCCCCTTTTCATAAAAAACTTTTGCTTATATGATACATAATAAAGATTGTTGTCCATATATCGGCGCTTTTTAATATAGCTTTACAGTTTAAGAGACAAAATGGTAAAATATCTATAGCTATAATCAGTCCATTGTAAAACTAAATTTATACTTGACATAAAATGGACTGATTTCTATGATCATTTCTTCTGCACTATAATATTGATTTTTTGAGCAATCCAATAAGCAGGATGCTCAAAATCAACATTATGCTTTAACAGAGCATAGTTTTATTATGGACGATCTATATAACGGGATATTGGTGCGATAGTATAAAATGAGGAGGATAAATGTATGGATATACTGGTCTGTATAAAGCAGGTGCCGGGCACGACAAGGGTCGAGATCGACGAAAAAACCGGCGTGCTGAAAAGAAGCGGCGTTGACTCCAAGATGAACCCTTATGATCTATATGCACTTGAAACCGGACTTAGGATAAAAGCAAAAATGAAAGGAAAGATTTCCGTAATCAGCATGGGACCGCCCCAGGCTGTTGAAGTTATAAAGGAAGCCTACTGTATGGGTGTGGATGAGGGCGTTTTATTATCGGATAAAAGGTTTGCAGGCGCAGATACTTTATCTACAGCTTATGCGATATCCCAGGGAATAAAAAAGATGGGAAAGTTCGACCTTATAATATGCGGAAAACAAACAACTGATGGAGATACTGCCCAGGTAGGCCCCGAAGTTGCGGAAAGCCTTGATATACCGAATGCGGCGAATGTAAGAAAAATAACCGAAATAGATGACAATTCCATAACCGTGGAAATGGATATGGGTGAAGTAGTACAAATATCGAAGATAGAGTTTCCCTGCCTGATAACTGTGGACAAAGATATATTCCAGCCGAGATTGCCTTCCTATAGGAAAAAGATAGCTACCCGAAATAAAGAGGTCAAATTATATTCATTAAAGGATTTTGAAGATAAAGACGAAAAAAAATACGGCTTATCAGGATCACCAACTCAGGTCGAGAGAATATTTCCGCCTGCAGTCAATACAAACAAAGAGATATGGAAAGGGAGCGATCTTGAACTCTCGGACAGACTGTATAAAGAACTTAAAAAACTAAAGTTCGTATAGGAGGGATAATATGGGAAGACTAGTTGTCAATCAAGATAAGATAGATGATCTGGATAAGCTGATCAAATTATGTCCTTTCGGAGCTATGGAAAATGTAAATGGCAAACTTGAGATCAACTCAGGCTGCAAGATGTGCAGGCTGTGCGTAAAAAAAGGGCCTGAAGGCGCCGTGGTATATGTAGATGATGAAACAGCGGCCATAGACAAAAGCAAATGGAAAGGCGTCGCAGTATATGTGGATCATGTCGAAGGGCAAATACATCCCGTAACTTTTGAACTGATTGGAAAGGCAAAGGAGCTTGCTTCAAAGATAAATCAGCCTACCTTTGCGGTATTTGCAGGAAGCGGCATAAAAGACAAGGCAAGCGAACTTCTCCATTACGGAGTGGATGAAGTTTTTGTATATGATTATAAGCCTCTAAGGCATTTCAGGATTGAACCGTATTCATATGTATTGGAGGATTTTATAAATAAAGCAAAGCCTTCGATCATGCTGATTGGAGCCACCACAATAGGAAGATCGCTGGCGCCGAGGGTGGCTGCAAGATTCAAGACAGGCCTTACGGCCGACTGCACAGTGCTCGATGTAAAGGAAAACACGGATTTGATACAGATAAGGCCGGCATTTGGCGGAAATATAATGGCGCAGATAATAAATCCAAACCACCGTCCTCAACTTGCCACTGTGAGGTATAAGGTCATGTCGGCTCCCAAAAGGTCGGACGAGGCACATGGAAATATAACATATTGCAGAATCGATGAAGACAAGCTGATATCCAAAATCGAAGTACTGGATGTAACTCAAAAGGAAAGTGAAGTCAATATATCTGATGCCGAAGTCATCGTGGCTGCCGGACGGGGGCTTAAGAGCCAGGCTGATATGAAAATGATAGAGCATCTTGCAGCGCTCCTGAAAGCCCAAGTCGCATCTACCAGGCCTTTAGTTGAGGCCGGATGGGTCGACGCGAGAAGGCAGATAGGTTTAAGCGGAAGAACCGTAAAGCCGAAGCTCATAATCTGCTGCGGCATATCGGGCTCGGTACAGTTCGCCGCAGGCATGAACAACTCTGATTTCATAATAGCGATCAATACCGATGAAAAAGCTTCCATATTCAATATAGCCAATATTGGAATCGTGGGCGATATGTATAAAATAATTCCAAGACTGATAGATTCCATAAAGTCGGGAAAGGGGGTCAATTTATGATGCACTATAAAAAGCTTGGGATGAGCGATATAGATTATATAGAATCGATATGCCCTAAAAGGGTGCATTTTGGCGATGACATAAACGAGGATTATTGCCATGATGAGCTTGGAGGAGTCATGAGCAGGCCTGAGGCAATAGTCGAGGTCATGTCGTCTGAGGAAGTATCCCAAATTATGAAATATGCATATGAAAACAACATCCCTGTTGTTGCAAGGGGCTCGGGAACAGGACTTGTGGGAGGTTCGGTTGCAGTCTGCGGAGGCATCATGATAAACCTATCCAAGATGAACAGGATACTTGAGCTCGATGAAGAAAACTTGACATTGACTGTTGAGCCCGGGGTCCTTCTTATGGAAATTGCAAAGTTTGTAGAGAGCCATGATTTGTTCTATCCGCCCGATCCCGGCGAAAAGTCGGCTACTATCGGAGGAAACATAAATACCAATGCCGGGGGCATGAGAGCCGTAAAATACGGAGTCACAAGGGATTATATAAGGGGCCTTGAGGTGGTGCTCCCAAACGGCCGGATAATAACGGCCGGGGGCAAGGTGGTAAAGAACAGTTCAGGATACAGCATAAAAGATTTCATATGCGGTTCAGAGGGTACTCTTGGGATTGTCACAAAGGCCATATTAAAGCTTATTCCGCTTCCTAAAAAATCCATAAGTCTCTTGATACCTTTCCCAGACCTTGATACTGCAATCGAGGCTGTTCCTAAAATAATAAAATCCAAGACCACACCGACAGCAGTAGAATTCATGGAGAGGGAAGTCATATTATCTGCCGAGGAATTTTTGGGGAAGAAGTTTCCTGACAATTCAGCCGATGCTTACCTCCTTTTGACATATGACGGCAATTCAACTGAAGAGATCGAGAGGTCATACGACAGCACGGCAAGGATATGTTTGGAATCGGGAGCAATCGATATATTCATTGCAGATACTGATGAGAGAAAGGATTCAATATGGTCGGCAAGAGGGGCATTCCTTGAAGCGATAAAAGCCTCAACAACTCAAATGGATGAATGCGATGTCGTGGTTCCAAGAAAAAGAGTTGCCGAGTTTGTTGAATACACGAGGGAGCTTCAGGATAGTTTCAAAATAAGGATAAGGAGCTTCGGACACGCAGGCGATGGAAACATACATGTATATGTGCTCAGGGATGAACTGGATGATGAAAAGTGGCATACCAGTTTAGAGCAAATATTCGAATGCATGTACAAAAAGTGCATAGAGCTTGAAGGGATGGTATCCGGAGAGCACGGCATAGGATATGCAAAGCGCAAATACCTTTTCAACCAGATGGGTGATGAATACATTTCACTTCTTAAAGATATAAAGCTGGCATTTGATCCTAAAAATATATTGAACCCATGCAAGGTATGCCAGTAGCGATGCTTTTAGATCGCAATTTGGTTTCAATGCCGGTTCCCTGCTTTGCAATATGGATCTGGCATTGAATCTTGACAAAGGGAGTAGTGTTATGATTAAAGTTGTCATAGCTGATGATGAAATAAAGGTCTGCCAGCTGATTTCAGGTCTTATAGATTGGGAATCAGTGGGCATGGAAATAGTAGGAGTGGCTCATAACGGAATAGAAGCATTGGAGCTGATAAAAAACCTTCAGCCTGATCTGATGATTACAGATATCCGCATGCCCGGGCTTGACGGTTTGGAATTGGTCGAGCGCGGGAAACAATTGAAAAAGGATATAGAATTCATTATTATAAGCGGTTACAGCCATTTTGAATATGCTCAAAGCGCCATAAAATATGGGGTATGCGATTATCTATTAAAGCCGATCAAGAAAAGCGAGCTTTTGGATACTTTAAATAGGATACGTGAAAAATACAGGATGAGGACCGAACAATTATCCAATGAAGAACAGATGAAGATACGCATGCAAAGCGATATCGATAAACTGCGTTCTGGCTTTTTTGCAGAAAGGCTGCTCCAGACGCGGGCTAATCAGGAAAACATACAGATTGAAAGATGCAACGAGGATTATCATTTCAAATTTCAAAAGGGATATTTTCAAATCTTTATCGTAAAACTGGATTGTGAATATGGAGAGCTGTTTGAAGACGGGACCAAGGTCCTAGAGGATAAAGTAGCGCAAATACTCAAGGGATTTTTGGGCCCTGAATGCTTTGATATGGAAATATGTTTTCAGGGAAGCAGGATCTATTGCGTGCTTAATTATGATTACAAAAATAAAAAAACAGTTCGAAAGCAGCTTAAATCCGTATTGGATGAACTGGTTGTACAAAAGAGCGTATTTTACACAGTAGATTTCACGATTGGATTAGGGGCTCTGGCAGAGGACATAAACGAATTAAAATATTCTCTAAAGACTGCGGAATCGGCAATAGAGCAGAGGCTCATCGAAGGAACACAGAAATTGATTGAAAGTATGCCGGCTTTAAGCCCGTCTGAAGACGATGATCTTCTGCCTGAATTCTCAAAGAATATGGAATCTGCTCTTGAAACTTTGGATTTGAACGCTGTTGAAGCATCCATCAGTTTATTAAAGGATAAAGCCCTAAACAAATCCGGCGCTTCAGGCTGCCATATACTGCACTTAGTGATAGATGCCTGCAATATATATGCTGTGATCACCAGGAATTTTAAATTCAATATACAAAATCCTCAAAACTTCATAGAGAATTTTTCTTCACATGCAGATATGATCAGCAGCGCACCGGCTTTGTTCGAATATCTTTCAAATGTTATCTGCGGATCCGTAAAGTCTGTAATAGAAACCAAGAAGCAGGCTGATTTAAAACCCATACGCACGGCAAAGCAATACATACAGCAAAATTATATGAAACCCATAGGACTAAAAGAGGTAAGCAGTGTTGTAGGATTTAATGATTCCTATTTTAGTTCTCTGTTCAAAAAAGAAAGCGGAAAGAATTTTTTGGAATACCTTTCAGAAGTCAGGATGAGCAAGGCAAAAGAACTGCTCAAGGAAACCAATTTAAGCATTGCCGGAATTTGCGAAAAGGTAGGATACAGCGATTTGAAGCACTTTACAAAGAGCTTCAAGAAATACACCGGCCTTAAACCGAATGAATTCCGCAAATTATATTCTTAAACAGGAGCATTATTATGAAGAATAAAAACAGCAGTTATTTATCCTACCGTTTTTTGGATGCGGCTTTAGTGATATTGGCTTTTGTTATTTTGCTTATATTCATCTTGGCTTTCATATCGATCACTCTTGGCAGATATTTTTTTTTATTGGCCTTGGTTTTTTCACTTTTTTTAGCTATATTGTATTTCTGCTATAGATTTGTTTATCTGCCTTATAAGGAAACCTCCAAGGTGTTCAGGCTTTTTGCAAAGGGATATACGCTGCAGGGCATTTATGAACTCAGGTATCCTTTCAGCCCTGAAATTGAGGATGCCATAAAAAAGATAAAAGATTTTATAAATACGAATGAATTCATGAGCACCACAAAAAGGCAGGCGCAGTACCTTGCACTCCAAAATCAAATCAACCCGCATTTTTTATATAACAGCCTCGAGGGTATCCGGGGTGAAGCTATATCCGCAGGCTTGAACAATGTGGCTGAAATAACGGAAGCATTGGCTACTTTTTTCAGGTATACGATTTCAAATGTGGAGAAGCTGGTTACCGTAGAAGATGAACTGGGAAACATCGAAAACTATTATACGATACAGCAGTATCGTTTTGGGGACAGGCTGAATTTAAATATCGAGTATGACTCAGAGGACAAGGCTCAGATTTTAAGATATCGCTTGCCGAAGCTTACTCTGCAGCCGATCGTGGAGAATGCCATTTTCCATGGAATTGAAAGAAAGATGGGAAGCGGCCATGTTTTGATCAAAATTGAGACCACGCCTAAACGCCTCATAATAACGGTTTCCGATGACGGGCTTGGAATCGAGGAGGATATGCTCAAAGAACTCAATGATAAGCTGAATACGCAGTCATTCGAGTCTGTCAAACCGGACAGCGACAAAAAGACGGGGATAGGCATAATAAATGTAAACAATAGGATCAAGCTCTTGTTTGGAGAGGAATACGGAATATATATTTACAGTACGGTAAATGTGGGCACTGATGTGGAGATCACACTGCCTCTCATAACCAATGAGGGGGGAAACATAAAATGAGGGAGGAAATTTTCCGGCTTGAGAGGGTCACGCAGATAGTCGGCGGCGTAACGCTTCTGGATGATCTCAATTTGCATATTTTTAAAGGCGAGATAATGGGGCTCGTATGCATAAATGCACATGGCAAGGAAGCTTTGGTAAAGCTTTTATGCCAGAATGTCCCGATACATTACGGCCGGGTCTATTTCCAGGAAACCCTGGTAAACAATTATGAGCACAGTTCAATGAGCATGAACAAGGTCTCGGTCATAGAAAAGCAAAGCTCCCTTGTGGAGGATCTAACGGTTTCCGATAATATTTTCATAATGCGCAGGGGATTTAAAAAATATCTTATCAACCGCAAGATATTGAATGAACAGTTTGAAAAAATTGCTGAAGAGTTGGACATTGATATTGACGGCAGCCAGATGGTATCCAATCTATCATTTTTTGAAAAGTGTGTTGTGGAGCTTCTAAAGGCTGTCATCACGGATGCAAAGCTTATTGTGATCCGCGATATCAGCAACTTTATAAGTGCGACCGATATCTTTAAAATACATGATTTGATACGGCATTTTTCAAAGCTTGGCATCTCATTTTTGTACATCTGTAACCATCATGAGGAAGCCTTTAAAATTTGTGATAGGATATCTTTGATGGAAAACGGTAAGATATTGAAGATCTTAAATAAAAAGGAATTCAAAGATGAGATGATTACGCCGTATACACTTGATTTCAGCATAAAGGAATCCTCAGCAATACATAAAATAAGCCGGAATGGAATTCTAAAATTCACGGATGTATCAACGGAAAATATAAAGGATATGAGCTTTACCATAGAAAAGGGAGAATGTGTTGTTTTTTTGGATATGAACAACACTATCTTAACCGATATAGTCAGGTTGATGCTAAACGAGATAAAGCCTTTAAAGGGCAGGATCTTGCTGGACGGATTTGAGTGCACGGATAAAAGGTTCAATTTGAAAAAGAGGGTTTGCTTTATACAGGAGAATCCGATTCAAACAATGCTTTTTAAAGGCATGAGCTATATTGACAATCTATGTTTTCTGCTTGGGAAAAAATACCCCGACATATGGCTTAACAACAATATAAAAAAGAGCATCATACAGGAATACGGGCCTTTGATCGGGGAGGATATATATGCCAACGATATTACGAGGATAGCTCCCTTATCGCTGTACAATCTGATATATTACAGGGTGCATTTGTACCACCCTGACATAGTATTTTGCATGCAGCCTTTTTCAGGCGCAGATATGTATTTAAGGCACCATATAATCGAATTGATAAACCAGCTTCGCAAAAAAAAGATCACGGTTGTAATACTGTCGGTCAACCTTTCCGATACTTTGACTGTTGCAGACAGGCTTATGCTTATAGAAAGAGGACAACTTCGCAAAGAATACAGAAGCGAGGAATTTCATTTCTTTCGTGCAAACCAATAAGCGTACTTTTTTGGTACGCTTTTTTTTATGGAAAGAATATTGATTTTTGATATGCAAAACAAGGCAAGAAAACTTTTCTACTTATGCGATATAATCTCCCAAAAATACACCCTATAAAACCAAAGTATAACCCCTTATTATATAGATGCTTAAATGATATATTTATATTGTAGACAGAATTGTGCGAATTATCTACTTTTTATCTTTTGATATGGCAGCACAAATAAGTTTAGGCTGTCAGTTCCAACAGGCTCTATTTAACTCAATTCATTTCAAGAAAAGATAGGTGAATCTTATGCAGGATTATATAGTCGAGATTGAGCATCTCAATAAAAGTTTTCCAGGCGTAAAAGCGCTTGATGATGTTTCATTTAACCTAAAACCGGGTGAGGTTATGGCACTTTTAGGTGAAAACGGTGCCGGCAAATCTACACTGGTGAAAATACTGAGCGGCGTTTATACAAAAGACAGCGGCAATATAAAAATTTTCGGCCAGAGGGTGGATGATCTCAATCCTAAAAAAGCACAGGAGATGGGAGTGGCAATAATACACCAGGAATTGAACCTGTGCCCGCATCTTTCAGTGGCTGAGAATATTTTTTTGGGACGTGAAATAACGCATTCACGTATTTTATCCGATAAGGAGATGAATAAAGAGGCAAAGTCCATTCTCGATAGATTGAACATAGATATTCCGCCGGAAACAATCGTTGGGGACCTTGCGGTTTCCAAACGGCAGATGGTTGAGATTGCTAAAGCGCTTTCAATAAATGCAAAGATACTCATCATGGATGAGCCGACTTCAGCATTGACATCCAAGGAGATCAACGAGCTTTTCAAGATAATAAGGAAGCTGAAGGAAGAAGGCTGCGGCATAATATACATTTCCCATCGGTTGGAGGAACTGCAATATATAGCCGACAGGGTGACCATCATGCGTGACGGCAAATATATAACGTCCATGAATTTTTCCGATACAAACATGAAAGAGATAATCACATATATGGTGGGCCGTGAAATCAAGGAAAAGTTCCCAAGAATAAATGTGAAACGGGGCAAAAAGATACTTCAGGTCAATAATTTAAATGCAGGCAGGCTGGTTAGAAACATCAATTTTGAACTGTATGAGGGTGAAATCGTCGGAGTAGCGGGATTGATGGGAGCCGGCCGTACCGAAACCATGCGTGCGATCTTTGGAATCGACCGCAAGGATTCAGGCGAGATAATTTTAGACGGCAAACCGCTTAACATCAATAGGCCTCAGGATGCCATCAAGGCCGGAATCGTGCTTGTGCCGGAAGATAGAAAAAGAGACGGCTTGTGTACTAAATTAAGCGTTCATGACAATATTGCTCTGCCAAACCTTGATATACTTTGCGATTCAGCCGGAGTTGTGGATAAAAGAAAAGAGAGGACAATGGTTGAAAAGGCTGTAGAAGAACTCATGATAAAGCTTCCAAATTATGATGTAAATGCAGACAGCTTATCCGGAGGCAACCAGCAGAAACTTATTGTGAGCAAATGGCTTGCCAGGAATTCGCGTGTGGTGCTGTTTGATGAACCTACAAGAGGCATCGATGTTGCCGCAAAGGTTGAGATCTACAATATAATGAATGATTTGAAAAAGCGTGGGATAGGAGTTTTATTTGTTTCCTCGGAAATGCAGGAAATCGTGGGTATAAGCGATAGGATACTTGTGATGTGCGACGGCAGGATAACCGGAGAGCTTGATTATAAGGATGCAAGCCAGAGCCTTATCCTTGAATATGCCACCAAATTTGATACCAAAATCGATGATGTGGCTATCGCTTAATTGATAATACAAATAAACTTTAGGAGAGTAAAAAATGAAAAAGAGAGAAAATCAGAATTTCTTAAAAAGAATAATGGCAATCAGAGGGATGGGTCAGGTCGTAACCGTAGCTTTTGGTCTTATTGTGCTTTGTATTGTTTTTGGAATTTTAAATCCAACCTTCTTTTCAAGCCGGAATGTCGGCAATCTGCTTCGCCAGATTGCACCTATTCTTTTGATAGGCATAGGGCAGTCATATGTTCTGATTACAGGAAATATTGATCTTTCGATAGGATCCGTAGTCGGGATGAGCTGCATGATTTCCGCTACTATGATGACAAAGGGCGCCAATCCGTGGGTCGCGGTCATAATAACATATATATGCTGCATAGTTGTCGGAGCATTGAACGGGCAGCTTGTTGCAGCCTGCAAACTGCCCCCGTTTATAGCAACGCTCGGCACCATGACGATTGCAAGGGGCATTGCCCAGATCGTAAACAACAACTACAATACCGACTCCATAGGAAGTGCTGCGGAAGGTTTCAAGGACTTTTTCTACTATGGCAAGACTTTGGGCATATATAATACAATATGGATTACGATAGTGATGTGGCTGATATTTAATTTTATACTGAGCAAAACCCGTTCAGGCCGTTATGTTTATGCACTGGGCAGCAATATAGAAGCTTCGAGGCTTTCAGGCGTCAATATAATTTCAACTACGACAAAGGCGTATGTGGTAAGCTCGATATGCGCCTGCACGGTAGGGCTCGTAATCTGTGCAACAAGCGGCATGGGCACTATGGATGCCGGAAACGGCTATGAGATGTATGCTGTTGCGGCATCGGTGATAGGCGGCGTAAGCACGCTTGGCGGACAAGGCATACTGCTTGGGACAGTGATCGGTGCTTCCATCTGGGGCGTTCTTCAAAACGGGCTGCAATTTGCAGGCGCACCGGTTGCCATCCGTAACATAGTGATAGGGATAATAGTTGTAATATCGGTGCTGCTTGATGTGGTCGTAAGATCAGGCAAACCGAGGAGGAAAAGGATAAAGAGCGAGGTCGCTCAGGACAATGAAATTAAAGCATAAAGCTTTAATTATATAGTATATCCGGTTTAAAA
>CALCDS010000192.1 GCA_937900065.1 uncultured Clostridiaceae bacterium
TCAATATATCTTTTCAATATCGATTCCAGTGTAATATGTATTTAAGATATCCTTGAAAGAGTGTCCGTTTGATGCTAAATAACCTGCTCCATACTGGCTCATGCCGACTCCGTGTCCGTATCCTCCTCCATAAAAGGTCACATACTCTATTTCTTGATTGGGATTTCTGGTTATGTCAAAGACCATAAAAGCTGAAGGAAGCAAAGAAGGATTTATCAAGTCCTTTGATTTTATGCGTTCTATTGCTATGTCGCGGTCTCCTTTGGTGTCCGATTTTCTAGGCCTTAATACATACCTTACGTTTAATTCCTTTATTATCTTATATGTGCCTTTTGAGCCTTCAATGACAAGCTCCATTATGTTTCCGCCTCCTCCACGCCTTGTCACCTTCAAGTCCTTAAGATTTCCAAGGCAGTTGTCAGGTATTTTTTCGCTTATATATTTACCGTCTGCAAGCGTTAAAATATAATTGCTCTCATCCTCGTATACGATAGGAAGGTTTTTTTCGATAGTGTTTTGCAATTCCTGCTTTGTAAAAGTAACTTTCCATCTGAAATACGGCGAATTCGAATCATAGCTTTTAAGGTCCCAATCCTTGAAAAAGCGGTATGCCTCATCCTCAGACGAAAGATCATACTCGCTGCCATCAAGCAGGTAGCTTTTTGCGGTGAGATAAACTGATTTATTTCCCGGAAATATTCCATTGCTCGACCATATCTCGTCAGGGTTTGCACCATAGCCGTGTGAAGTTGAATAGTATTTTGCATCGATCAGGGCTCCGTCATATTTCATGACCAAACCTTCAGTCTCATGGACCGCTCTTGTGGCCAATTCGTTTTCAGGGCTGTTGTTGTATACTTGGCTCATCGTGCTGTCGTCAACATGAAATCCCTCGGATGCATATCTTTTGCTTATCATATCGGAAATCGCATATGTCCTGGCTGCAACGGCCTGGGCTTTCAACGCTTCCAATCCGAATGAGGCAGGCATCTCGCTTGGAACGACCTGGCACAGATAATCTTCCAAGTCGACTTCATTTACGACATGAAGTTTTTCGCCATCACAGGTTATTTCAAAATATCCCCTGTAAGCCGGGCTCCCGTACCCTCTTTTAAATGACAGAAACTTTATGTATGATTTTGAATCACTGGGCGAGGCATATACCCTGCTTTTAAATTCTGTATTTACACCTTCAAAACTTAGCAATATGCCATTTTGAGAAGGAGTTAAAACTGCTTTGCAATTGGGCTTTATCTGTATTTTTTTATTTTCCTTCACGCTTTCTATATTTATGCCGCCTTCAGATATGAACTCAATCGATGTATGGCCTAAAGAGTCAAAACCCTGGTCTTTTATGCCGACCCTCATGATATCAAGCGGTGTATTTCCCATTATTATTGCAGTTTTTATATTGCCATTTTTATCCTTGTATGATTTTATATTCCTTGCACCTACATAGATTTCATCCGGGCTTTCCGTGGATACGCCATTATCCAGCATTTTATATACATTAAAATTCTTTGCAGTGTTTATTATTCCTGAATATTCCAATTCAATCGAGGATGGAGCAATTGACATTATCTTCTCTTGCAGAGGCTCGATATATCCTAAAAATTGCACTATGGTATCTTTCCTGTATTTGAAGTTTATTACGCCATAGTCTATGTTCAAATTCTTATCCTTTGTTTGAAATTGATAATGCTTACCGTATAGCAAAATGTCATACTTGAAATTTTGCTCCTGCTCGACCTTACCTGTTACGACTCCGTGTTCAGCATATTTTACAAAAATAAGGTTTGTCCTGTAAAGCATCATGAAAATCAATCCGAATGTTGCAATCAAAACCAGCAGTATCCATATCGCCTTGCTTTTGTGATGCTTATTTTTCAATATACCACCTCCGTAATATATTATTTCTTGAATTCGATTTCGACGGGTTCTTCTTCCTCTGTATAGGCTTTTTGCATTATTATCTCAAGCATTCCGTTTTCATATACGGCTTTTATGTTTTTACCGTCAACGGCATATGGGAGTTCAATGGATCTGTTGAATGCTCCATACAGGCATTCGCATTTTAACATTTTACCGGGTTTGTGGCGCTGGTACTTATCCCTTGATACGCCTTTTATGTTCAGCTTGCCTCCATAAACCGATATGACTACATCCTCAGTATTTTGAATCGATGGGGCTTCGGCAAGCACCAAAAGCGTTTTGCCGTCGTCGTACATATCTATTCTAGGCCTTTCAGTTGTAACAACGTCATAGAAACCATTCCATAAATCTTCACCCATCACTTCTGATATTACCTTTTTGATGTATTTTAAATCAACGTTTTCGTTGTTTTTCGCAGCCATAATTTTATACCTCCCCGGCATAATTATTGCTATCATTATCAGTATATTACTGAAATCAGTGTATTGTTACATGATGATAAATATTAGTTTAACAGGCAAAACAAAGTGTTCGGCCTTTTTTTATGATATTTTTTTATAATATTGGCCGTAACCTTTGGAAGGCTTGTCATGTAAAGAAAATATAAGGCAGGCTTTATTTTAGGCTATAATAAAAATAGGCGTTATCAATTTTTAACCTTAAGGTTTTGCTAAAATATAATACCGATTTTGAGCAAGGCTGTGGGCTCTAAAACTTAAAAAGCATGAATTGCGAACAGCATTGCTCAAAGTCAAAGCCTTTGTCCAACATAACCTGATTTTAAAAGGCGGGATGCAGTATGTGCAGGATATATACCGGATTTATGAATCGTATGTATGATATTTTTACGGCAATATTTGTAGGCATGAACCATGTCAATCCAATCGATACCGGGAAAATTACGGAGAATTTATTTGTCATCAGGACCGGGACGGCCAATTTTTATATTTATAAAAGCAAAAACAATATGATATCTTTTGATGCTGGGTTTGGGAAAAACCATATAATAAATGAATTGCACAGCTTGAATATCGACCCTGGATGCATCACCCATATTTTCTTGACTCACTCGGATTTTGACCATGCCGACGGTGTATCTTTGTTCAAAAATGCAAAAGTATACCTATCTTCCGACGAAGAGCAGATGATAACGCGAAGAAAAGCGAGGATGTCCGGATTTATATATAACTCAAAGGTAAGGGGCAAGTACTACCTGCTGAATGATAATGATGTAATTACTGTTGGAACAACCAAAATCAAGGCTATAGCAACACCAGGGCATACGCCCGGCTCCATGTCATATCTGGTCAATGATTCTATTTTGATTGTCGGCGATTCTTTCAGGATCATCAACGGTAAAGTTTGTACGATAAAATATTATAATATGGATACCAAGAAGCAGGAGGAATCAATAAGAAAACTGGCACGCCTTAAAAATGTGAAAATAGCGTGTACAGGACACAGAGGCTATACAAAAAAATTCAATGAAGCGATAAGGGGCTGGAAATAAGGCAGATGTAAATAAGACGTAGTATTATGAAATATAGATGCAGGATTGGATAGTTAAAAAATTTATGATATTGCATATATAAAAAATCAAATCCGGAACTATTAATATGATTATGGTTTTTACAGCAATTCAGTTGCATTTGCATAAAAAATCAATAAAAAATAAAATATCATACAATACATTATAAGATAATTACTTTACTATGATTATAGAAATCATCTTATAATGCATTGGAGGGAATGACATGACTGTAGACGAAATTCTTAATAGCGTTAGAAACGGAAAGCTGCTTGATAAACAAGAGGCAGTATCATTATTGAACATAAAAAATGGTTCCAATGATTTCTATAAACTTATATCATTGGCAAATGAAATGACGCACTCTGAGTTTGATAACAAAGGCTTGATATTTGCGCAAATAGGCTTAAACGCAGAACCATGCCCTGTAGATTGCAAGTTTTGCTCCATGGGTAAATCTCATTATGCTATGGAAAGCGTATGGAGGAAGGATACGGATTCCATATTATTGGAAGCTGAAAATCTTATCAATAGCGGAATAGACGACTTATTCCTAATGACAACTGCAGATTACCCGATAAATGAATTTATGAATGTGGCTAAACGTGTTAAAGAGATCCTTCCAGATAATATAAGGCTTGTAGCAAATATTGGCGACTTTGATTATAATACGGCATTAAAATTAAAAGAAATTGGATTTACAGGAGCATACCATATTAAACGTTTAAGGGAAGGAATTGATACAACTATTAAACCGGAAGTAAGGATCAAGACGCTTGACTGTATAAAGAAGGCAGGTTTGGAGCTGTATTATTGTATAGAACCTATCGGACCGGAACATACTTATGAAGAAATCGCAGATGAAATGTTAAGGGCAAGAGATTACAATGTAGGAGTCATGGCAGTTATGAGGAGGATACCGGTTAAGGGTACTCCTTTGTACAAAAATGGCCAGATTTCATCAATCGAGCTTTCCAAAATTGCAGCAGCTGCAAGGGTAGTCACACGGCCCCATCGGGGGATGAATGCTCATGAAACAACTCAAATGAGTTTGATCTGTGGAGTAAACCAGTTATATGCAGAGGTGGGTGCTAATCCGCGGGATATTGTTTCAAATACGGAAAATGGCCGTGGCCTTACAGTAGAAAATATTAAACACCTGCTCATAGATGCAGG
>CALCDS010000193.1 GCA_937900065.1 uncultured Clostridiaceae bacterium
ACTGCTCCAAATTCATGCATATCATACTTTGAAAATTGATCCTTTAAATAAGGCATCACCATATCTTCATCGAATACAAACCTTTCAGCAAATTCAACCAATCCTGGAAGTGGAAGCGAATCGACCATATGATCCTTGTCCACCCTTTTCTTCAAATCGAGGAATTTGCTTTCATTTAAAGTCAAGGCTGTTGCGGTGACGAGCACCCTTTTGCCTTTGCTTTTTTCTATGGCAGGCTTGACTGCAGGCTCCATGCCGAGTATCGGAAATTCATAATTGCTTCTCAAATCATCTATGGCAATGCTGGTCGCAGTATTGCAGGCAACGACCAGCGCATCGATATTCTGTTTGGATATAAAATCAGCCGCCTGGAATACGCATTTTCTGACAGTCCCTTTTTCTTTGACCCCATACGGCACATTAGCAGTATCAGCATAATATAAATAATTCAAATCAGGCAGAGTTGCCATGGCTTCCTTAAGCACGGTTATCCCGCCTACCCCTGAATCAAAAAAACCTACTCTCATCATTTCCTCCGCATCTATCTTATTGAAATTCTCTTCATAATAAGGCAAATCACTGATTTAAACATTTTCAGCAAAGCATCAAGATAGTTTGTCTTATTCAGCTTTGCTTAATAAAAAATTTTCAGGCTCTGTTTAACAAAGACGCCCCACCCTCAATATTCACGCTTTGTTATAGACATGCCTTCTTATTAATAATATACCCCAATCATGCATAAAATGCAAAATACCAGGCAGCCTGCAATATAACCAAATGCAGGCTGCCTGGTATATAATCCAATGTTTTATTACGCTGTTTCTTCCCGTGCGGCGCACTCTTCTTTTGTTGCCGCAGGGCTTTTTATGTTAAGTACAAGGTTTAGGAGTATTCCGAATATCGAAGCTGTAGCTATCGCCGGAAGCTTCATTCCAAATACCGGTATGAGACCTCCCTCGAATGCAAAGGTACCTCCCAATCCTATTGTAAGCATAGTCGATATTACGCATAGATTTCTGGTATCAAACATATCCACCTTTTTATTTATCATTATTGCAACGCCCTGCACCCCTATTACTCCGAACAGGTATATGCTGATCCCGCCTATTACGGCGCTTGGTATCGAGATAACAAATTCGGACAGCCTTCCGAAAAACGATATTCCCATGGTTATCACGGCCGCCGTGATCAATACAAGCGTTGAGAAATTCTTGGTTATTGCCATGGTGCTCAAGTTCTCACCATAGTTGGTGCCGGCCGGCCCGCCTATGGCTGCTGAAACCATATCGCCTATGCCGTCGCCTATAAGATTTAAACCAAGCTTGCTTTCTATATCGTATTTCTTGTTCCTGCCCAATTTTTTCGAAAGGTCGTTAACATACAAATCAAGCTGGAATAGGTGCGCCGATGACTCAGGTATCGTCGCTATTGCAATCGGCATTATCGCAATCAGCGAAGGCCAGCTTAAAGTCGGTAAAGTAAAATGCGGCACCGTAATGAGCGGAGATGCGGCTATCTTTGCAAAATCTATGAGATTGGCAGGTATGCTTATCACATATCCAAGTATTATTCCGAAAAGGATTGACAATTGCCCCCACGTCCCCTTTAAAAATACTGAGAAAATCATGGTAGCAAGCAGTGTTATCATTGCTATTCCCCAGTTTTGGGATGCATTCTGCATGGCGCTTCCTGCAAGCGATAGTCCGATTATTATGGCTATGCTTCCTGTTATAGTAGGCGGAAGCACTTTGTCTATCTTGTCCTTCCCGAATTTATTTATCACAAAACCTGCTAAAATCGATACAAGTCCGGATGCCATTATTCCAAACTGAGCTTGGGAAATAAGGCTGTCGGGAGCAACCTGCCCCAATTTATGTGCGCCCGTTATTGCAACAACCGCAGTTATATACGAAAAACTCGAACCATAATATAAAGGTATCTTTCTTTTGGTTATAAGAATAAAACACAATGTGGCAAATCCGCTGGCAAAGAGTGTTGTTGATACATGAAACCCCGTAAGCAAGGCGACCAGCACTGTAGCCGGAAACATGACAAGTATCTGCTGCAGTGCAAAGAGTATCAATTTCCACACCGGCGGGTTTTCGTCCGGCAAGTACCCGACCATTTTTTTGTCTTTCATAAATATTCACCCTCCAATAATTTTGCCCGGACCTCGAAGATTGATACATGAATTTACTGCATAAAAAAACTTCTTACCGTAAACCGATAAGAAGTTCATATACAATATAAACCCACATATACCTTACCGGCCTCACAGGACCAATTTAAAGATAACTTACTTTTTTCAAGTATAACATCTTGATGCACACAATTCAACATTTTTTTTACAACTTTTTATTTCATGGAATATTCCTCAAGAAGCTTTGTTTTTATATCCCATAGGGGCTTTGACAGGTCCACATAATATTTATGGGGATTATCAAACCTCAAAACTTCTTCCCAAAGGGTGGATACCTGTTTCTTGCAATAATTCCTTATCTCATTTATATCAGGTATGTCATATACGCACTTGCCATTTTCAAATATCTTGACCAGAAGCTTTTTCTCGTAAAAGTCGGTTATCCTCTTTCTCTTCCATGTATGTTCAGGATCAAATATGGTATATGGCTTTGAATCATCAATGGTTTCGTCATGCAATGTGATCACATCTGCAATAGCCTTGCCATTTGCCCTGCTGTACAACCTATGCACCTGCTTGAAACATGGATTTGTGATCTTCTCAACATTCTCGCTTACCTTTATCTTAGGTATGATCTTCCCGTTCTCTTCAACTCCGGAAAGCTTGTATACTCCGCCGAACACAGGCTCAGATTCCGAGGTTATAAGTCTTTCACCCACACCAAACGCATCAACTTTTGCTCCCTGCATGAGTATATCTCTTATCACATATTCATCCATCGAATTGGAGGCCGTTATTGTAGCATCGCTAAATCCTGCAGCATCAAGCATCTTCCTTGCCTCTTTTGAAAGGTAGGTGATATCGCCGCTGTCTATCCTTATTCCCTTTGGCCTTATTCCTCTTGGAAGTATCTCTTCATTAAATACCTTTATGGCATTTGGAACACCTGATTTCAATACATTGTATGTGTCGACTAAAAGCAGGCAATTTTCAGGATATGTCCTGGCATACGCCCTCATTGCATCCAATTCATTCGGGAAAAGCTGTATCCAGCTGTGAGCCATAGTGCCAAGTGCAGGTATATTGAATTCCCTGTCGACGATCGTGCATGCCGTTCCAACGCAGCCCGCTATATATGCGGCCCTTGCTCCGAGCACTGCACCATCATATCCTTGAGCCCTCCTTGAGCCGAATTCCATTACCGGCCTTCCCTGGGCAGCCCTTACAATCCTGCTGGCTTTGGTGGCTATAAGGCTCTGATGGTTTATCGTGATCAGCACCATGGTTTCAACAAACTGGGCCTGTATCACAGGGCCTCTTACCGTAACTATGGGTTCATACGGGAATATCGGAGTCCCTTCAGGTATGGCCCACACATCGCATTCAAACTTGAAATTCTTGAGATAATCCAAAAATCCCTCGCTGAATATGCCTTTTGACCTTAAGTATTCAATATCTTCATCGTAAAATTTCAAGTTCCTGAAATAATCGATAAGCTGATTTACGCCCGCCATTATGGCAAATCCCCCGTCGTCGGGCACTTTTCTAAAAAACATGTCAAAATAAGCTATCTTGTCCTTGAGCCCGTGTTCAAAATAGCCGTTTGCCATTGTTATCTCATAAAAATCCGTCAGCATTGTAAAATTTGTTTTGCTCTCAACTTTTTCATTAACACTTCTATCCATAACACTCTTTCCTCCCTAAAATACGCCTTTATTCCAATCCGGATTGAATCTGTAGAGTTTAGAAGGCCTATGCCCCACATCCTTGGTAAGCTCATTGGTTTCAATGACCATGCCAGATATCTTCCTTCGGAAATTTGCTTTTAATAATTTTTTGTCAAGTATGACTTCATACACCTGCTGGAGTTCGGTCAAGCTGAATCTCGGAGGCATAAGATTGAATACGATATCCGTATATTCTATTTTATTTCGCAGCCTCTCGATCCCGTACTGTATTATCTTTCCATGATCGAATGCGATTCCGTCGGATTCCACGACTTGCCTGTCAACATATAATGTTTTTCCCTTAGCCTTGCCGGTTATTTTAATGACCGACGAGACAGAAATGTCACGATCGTCATCACACAGTTCAAGCTTTACCCAATCATGGCTTATATACCCGTCGGGGAGCATGGTTTTCTCCTGTTTTATCACACTGCTCTTTACTGTAAACCACTTTGCGTCATCCGCATCATCACCAGCCATGATGTTAAGCGATGCACAATCAACCAAGGACATATATGAACAGCTTATCACTCTGGAGCGCGGATCCCTGTCCACATCTCCCCAAGTATAGAGCTGTTCCATATATATGTTATCTATGTTGACTTCTTCTTTAAGCTCCCTTAAAGCCGCACTGTCAAGGCTTTCATCAACCGATACAAACCCTCCTGGCAGAGCCCACTGCCCTATGTACGGGTGGTTCCCCCTTTTTACCATAAGCATCTTCAGCACCTTTTGAGGAAGCTTTCTATAATTGGGCTCATTGCCATCGGTCACTGTAAATACCAGCATGTCGACAGTAACCGAAGGCTTTTTATATTTTGAATCATCATAAGCTTTAAGGAACTCTTCCTCGGTAAGGCCGTCTTTATTTCTAAGTTCACTCATCTAGATTATCACCTTCAAAGTACTTATTATTATTTTGTTAGTATCATATTAATACTATGCTTCGTCATTGTCAAGTTTATAACAAAATATAAA
>CALCDS010000194.1 GCA_937900065.1 uncultured Clostridiaceae bacterium
GTGAGTTGAGTAAACTTGGACAGGCAACATCAAAGCGGTCATATACTCCATCAAAGGTTAGAAAAGAAGGAATTGCAGAGTTCACGAGGCTTTACATGACTGATGAGGAGAAGGCAAAGGCAGAAGCCCCTGAAGTATTCAGATATTTTGAAACAAAAATACCAAAAGAAGTATTAGACGTACTCAAAGGCATTAGAAAAGATATATGGGATTTAACTAACCTTGACGCTGTAAACAGGATTAGAACATCTATCCATTTTAAAGGTGACAAGAAAGTGAAGCAGCCTGTTGATATAATGGCGGCGTTAAGGAAAGTATATACCGGAATGGTTGATATGACATATCCGGCTGAATATGCAGCGAAGGAAATGGCTGGAGAAAAGGCAAGGAATAAAATCGCCAATATGCTCTCCAAATTCAGAGGGTATGAAGGCATATCACTATATGATTTATTCGATGCGCAAACTTCACTCAATGGCAAAGAAATTGGTCCATCATATCAGGAATTACTTTATCCTGTTCTTAAAAGTGAAGCAGAGAGAAAAGATTTCATGGTTTATCAGGTAGCCAGGAGATCTATAGATTATTTTGATAGGGGCTTTGAACTTCCGGATACAAAAGAGACATACGATTCTGCAATAAATGAGCTCGAGGCAAAGCATCCTGACTTTAAGGCCGTATTTAATGAGGTTAAAAAATACAGGGAAAACAATACTCATATGCTTGTTGACGCAGGAATTTACTCCGAAAAAGATTATCAGGATATGCTCGAGAATAATGCAAACTATGTTCCTATGAAAAGGGTAATAGAAGCTGCAAACAAAATATCAGGTTCAGGCAGAGCTTTAGGTGGCGCAAAGAAGGTTGTAAAGAAGGTAAGAGGAGGCGGCGAAGATATTATAGACCCTATGGAATCAGATATAAACAATACCTTCATCTATAGGAGCGTATCTATTAGGAATCAGATACTTAGGCAACTTGCCGATTATGCTGATAGCACAGAAGGTAAAGGATATATAATGTCCAAATCGGAAAGCAAAATAAGGCCTACGTCATTCAACCTGCAGCAATTAGAAAAGGCATTAACAGACCATGGAGTTGATCTGACGGGCATTGATCTCAACACTATGATTAGAATATGGAATCCAAATTACCTTGCAGGGCCTAACCAGGTTGTTGTATATCGCAATGGAGTCCCTGTTTTATATGATGTTAATCCGGAAGTATACGGGGCTATTAAAAATATGTCCCCTGAAGCCGGCAATGCAATCGTCAAGGCAATGATGGCGATAGCCAACATACAAAAGACAGGGATTATATTTACATCACAACATATTTTATATAACACTGGGAAGGATACTTTTCACAATCTAATATCAAGTGAATCCGGTATAAATCCATTTGATATCGTTACTGGCTTTTTAAGTGCTATTGATAGGGATAAATATTATAAGATAGCGCAATCCAGGGGCGGGACTGTCAACTATTTTAGTGCTAACGATAGGAAATTTGCCCATGAAGCTATTGATGATATACTTGCAGGACAATCTATGGCTAAAAAGCTTTGGAGTAAAGCACGCCATCCATTCAGGACAATACAAGACTTCATTGAGCCTTCTGAAATGGGCGGAAGGATTGCAGAGCTGAAGAAACACCTTAAAAAAGAGGGACACTCCGATGCGGAAATTGAGCAAGCTATAACCGATATGAGGAGGCTGTCAATAGATTTTAAGCGTATGGGATCTTGGGTGAAAAAGCTTCAGCTAAATAGAATTATAAATTTCTTTAATTCAAATATACAAGGACTTGATAACGTAGTAAGGTTGCTCTACAAACACCCTATAAGAACAGTATTAAGGAGTTTGTTATATCTGACAATACCTACGTTATTGCTTATAGTGGTGAATAAAGATAACGAATATTATAGGCAGCTTCCATGGTATAGAAAGGATTTCTTTTTCATGATACCAATAGGTGATCCAAAGAGCACAACAAAGTTTATTCGTATACCAGTTCCATGGGAATTAGGGCTGCTATTTAAAGCGCTTCCCGAAAGAATTGTATGGAGGCTGTATGATGACGATCCTCATGCATTTGATGAGTTTATGAGCTCTGTAAAGCAAACAATAATGCCAGAGACTATGCCTTCCGTTTTACAACCAGTATACGAAGATGCAGTAGGGCTAACATGGAATGGCAAACCAATATTAAGTGAATCAGATAAAAGAGTATCTCCTGAATTGCAATACAATGAATATACAAGCGAAACATCAAAAGCCATTGCAAATATAACAAAAAATATTCCATTGCCGGATAGTTTAAAGTCTCCTAAACGGCTTGAGCACTTGATTGAAGGGTATACAGGTACGTTGGGAAGTATGGCACTGGAGGACATAGATATAGCATTAGGCAAAAAAGAAGGTACTCCTGTTATTGACAGTTTTACAAACGCCTTTATTACAGATGCATATAGAAGCCCGCAGAGTGTGAACGACTTCTATAAAAACAAAAAGGTGCTTGATACAGAGTATTCAGATGCAAAACGGTTGAGGCAAAAAATGAATGAAAAATCAGAGGCATTAAGGCAAATCTACAATAAAGTTGAAG
>CALCDS010000195.1 GCA_937900065.1 uncultured Clostridiaceae bacterium
GGTATCTCACCCAACTCCGTCATTTTGTATCCTTCTCTAACCTTCTTCATCTGTTTCACCTGCCCTATATTGTGCTATATCCCAGTTCCTCAAGATACTTGTTTAACTTTTCTTCCGTATCCGCCATTTTAAACTTAAGCTCCCTTATGTCATCCAAAACCTGGTCTATATCAATTTCCTCTTCTTCCTCAGTTGTGTCCACATACCTGCTTATGTTGAGATTGCAGTCATTTTCCTTAACGGTATCAAGAACCACAACAGATGCGTATTTCTCCACATCCTTATACTCTTCATAAGTCTTCACAATTCTGTCCGTATCCTCGTCCCGAAGTTTGTTCTTGTTCCCGTTCTTTTCAAATCCCTGGCTGGCATCGATGAACAGTATTTTCCCTTTATGGCCCTGTGGTTTGTTCTTGTTTATTACAAGTATTGCTGCAGGAATTCCTGTTCCATAGAATATGTTCTGAGGAAGTCCTATTATCGCTTCAATTAAGTCATCCTTTATGAATCCTTCTCTGATCTTGCCTTCCGCCCCACCTCTGAAAAGCACCCCATGGGGAATTACTGTTGCCATTCTGCCTTTTGAATTAAGGCTTGCTACCATATGTGATACAAATGCAAGGTCTCCGTAGGATTTTGGAGGGATTCCGTATACAAACCTGTGATATGGATCAGCCTGTGCCTCAACATAGCCCCAGTTTTTAAGCGAAAACGGTGGATTGGCAAGAACGATATCAAATGTTTTTAATGTCCCACCTTCAGGATGCATGGGTGTTCTTATGGTATCGCCCTTTTTAATATCTGCTCCTTTTACGTCATGAAAAATCATGTTCATCTTGCATATGGCCCATGTTGAAAGGTTTATCTCCTGCCCGTTCACAGAAACATTTTTATAGTTTCCGCCCTTCTCTTTTATGTACTTAATCGACTGAATCAAAAACGAGCCGCTGCCTACAGTCGGGTCATATATTCTATCACCTTCATGAGGCTTTAGTAATCGGACCATTGTCCTTACCACTTCCTGGGGAGTATAGAACTCTCCCCCTTTTGCACCGCCATCATCTGCAAATTTCTTTATAAGGTACTGATACGCATCACCGAGCACATCATCATTCTCAAGGTTATCCTTTGAAAGGTTTAGCGTGTCAAATAATAATAACAACTGGGACAGTTTCTTGTCAGGTACCCTTTCCTTATCGTTATAGTTTGCTGTTGTAAGTACGCCAATCAGTTCAGAATTTCTCGATTCATCTTCGATTGCCTTAAATGCCTTATCAAGTTCAGGTCCAATATTTAGCGTAAGGTCCCTAAGTTTACCCCACCTTGCTCTTTCAGGAACAAAAAATGTTTCATAGGTGAGAGGATATTCAAGCAGCCTTTCGACCTCATATTCAGACATTTCCTGAGATAGAAATTCTTTTTTCTTTTTCTGCCTTTCAGTTTCAAAGTCATCATTCATTTTCTTTAAAAACAAAAGACCGAATATGTAATCCTTATACTCAGCCGCATTAAGTTCTCCCCTTAAAATATCAGCAGCTTTCCAAAGCGTCGATTCAAGTTCCTGTAAAGTTAATTTTGCCATTTAATTTACACCCCATTATATATTGTTTAATTCTATAACTCTTTTTAAATAATATCTCCAGATCTATCGCTTAATTTTGATGGAATATTAGGTCCAACGTCTTTTCCAAACGCAAACAATATATCGCAGTATTTTCAATGCACAATAGTATTCCACACAACATTATTATTCCCTTCTTTAAGTAAGAAAGCATTCAAGGATTTCGTTCCCAAAGTGTCCCCAATCTCATATTATGTGAACCTAAAATGCATAATAAAAAGGCACTTCGAATTAACGAAATGCCTTGATTTGGCGGAGAAGCCGGGATTCGAACCCGGGCTGGAGGAATTTCCCCCACTAACGGTTTAGCAAACCGTCCCCTTCAGCCGGCTTGGGTACTTCTCCATGCTGAATTCTTAATTTATATTAGGCTATGTTCAACAAAGCTGTTGATTTTAAGCATCCTCGCCTTGTTCACATAGATTGCTCAAAAATCAACATTATACTTTAATATAGCCTTCAATCACATATGCCATAGGGACATTCTTCAGTCTTAGAGCCTTCCATATATGCAGGAGTGTCCTAACCTTATTATGGCGGAGAGGGTGGGGTTCGAACCCACGGTAGGGTTACCCCTACGCCGGTTTTCAAGACCGGTGCCTTAAACCAGCTCGACCACCTCTCCCTGATTGACACATTTAATATTATAACAATAGTTATATAGCGTGTCAATAATAAGACAAACTACCTAATTTAAATGCCTTCGGCAGAATATTAAAGT
>CALCDS010000196.1 GCA_937900065.1 uncultured Clostridiaceae bacterium
CCTCCATTTTGTGGGGCAGCCCCATATCGGAAAGCTCCTTGATGAGATGTTCTCTGTCGTCCGCATCCAAAATGAGCTCTTGGCGAAGCAGGCTTTGCTTCATCTCGTCCGGCGAGCCGGATATGACGATTTTGCCCTTGTTGATAATGCAGACCTTATCAACATCTTCGGCTTCGTCAATGTAATGAGTGGTCAAAAATACAGTCGTCCCGTTTTCGCGGCGTACATTGTTGATGTATTCCCACAGGCTTCTTCGGCTTACGGCATCCAACCCCTGCGACGGTTCGTCAAGAAAAAGGATTTTCGGCGTATGGATCAGGCTGCGCATAATTTCCAGCTTGCGCTGCATGCCGCCGGACAAATTTTTAATAGGCCTGAACAAAGCATCCTTTATGCCGACAATTTCAGCGAGTTCTTCCACGCGCTTTTTATATGCGGCGGGCATCATGCCAAATGTAGGACGATAACCGTACATTCCATACAAACAGGCGTGGAAGCGGATATTTTCCTCCGCAGTAAGCTGCGGGTCGAGGCTTGGGCGCTGAAAGATAATACCAATGCTTTCGCACACATCCCTCGCCTGTTTTTCAATATCATACCCGGCAATCTTCACTTCTCCGGAGGTTTTGGAAAGTGTTGTTGTCAAAATGGAAATGGTGGTGGTTTTTCCGGCTCCGTTGGGGCCGAGAAAGGCAAAAAACTCGCCTTCGTCTACAGTAAAACTTATATTGTTTACAGAAGGAGACTTTGCTCCTTTATACTGCTTTACAAGGTTGCTTACTTCAATTGCAGTCATAAAATAACTTCCTTTCTGACAGCATGATACTTGCCGAATGTTTTCGCAAGATGATCCAGTTGTATCACGGCGCCCTTGCCGCTGTTTAGCTTTTTCATGAAATACCACTCCTTTTGCGCCTTTGTGTTTGGGTAGAAATAGCTGCTTTCATATCGGACACAATTGTATGGATGGCCACATTGATCATCATAGAAAGTGCACCTGCGGCCAGAATGAATGGCAGCCATAAGCATAGTCGGATCGAGTTTTATAAAAAACATTGAGTTTCTTATGCGACTATGATATGCTGAATATAGATTTTTGTCAATAGGAAACTTTAAGTTTTTTATGTATATTTCCACGACAGGGCTATATTTATCATTGAGGTTTGGAGGAAAATAAAAAATGGATGAGCAAAAGAAGGGGACCCGCCGCCGCGGGCAAGTCCTGGAAGAGGCGATCCTGTTTGCCGCATGGGAGGAACTCTTAGAAACCGGCTATACGCAAATGACTATGGAGAGCGTTGCGACGCGGGCGGGGACAAATAAATCCGTCCTTTATCGCCGCTGGCCCGATAAATCTGCGCTTGTGATTGCCGCCATGCGTAAATATTTTTTCCCGAAAATTACAAATGAGATACCAAATACCGGAAGCCTGCGCGGCGATGTGTATGCCTATCTGCATGCGCGTGTTGAACCGCTGAAAACAATCGGCGCGGAGACGATCAGAGGACTTATTATGGAGCCGATGGTGTGGCGCATGATCATTGCATCCATGCCGCAGATTATCCAAAAGCCGAGATCGGAGAACAAGATGATAGCGGCGATGGCAGCAATTTTGAAAAATGCGGAACTCCGCGGTGAAGTCTGCCTTGAGAAGCTTACGCCCCGGATCATCTCGTTGCCGCTTGCTCTGTTGCAGTATGAGCTGATTACAAAGCTGGAACCCATATCCGACGAAACCATAGCGGAGATTGTAGATGACATTTTTATGCCGCTTGTACGTGCAGCACAGCAATAGCAGAATCTTTCACAAAAGAATAAATTGCGGATTTTAGGATCTTACATTATTGTTCCAAATAAAATAAGTGTGAGGTGCTGTTGCACAATGAACTATTTAGCACCCCAATTTATCCGGCCTGAGGCCGTGTTGCATTAATATTCAAAATGGCAGCCATTTTTGACTAGATATGCAAACAATTTTTTGGCCGGAAACCGCTCCTACAGCCAATATAATACATTTATGGAAATGTTTCACGTGAAACAATCTCTCAAAGCGTATGATAGTGGCCGGATAGGGGGCTGTCTGCATACTTATAAACTGTTATATATACAGTCTAATGCTGTTGAATTTCCGCTGCATAGCCATTTTGAATTGATAGGAAACTGCAAGCTGATTGAGCTGCCCAGCAATCATGATATTCACCGTTTTCATCCCGATGTATTTATAGATGCGGTGAATAAATTGCTTTAATAAAAATCGGCTTGCTGTTATTCCAGTTGAAATGCTGCATTTTAACGTTGGCAGGTACAGGCTTATGCCTTGTAATCGATATATTACAGGGCTT
>CALCDS010000197.1 GCA_937900065.1 uncultured Clostridiaceae bacterium
AATAATCTTTAAAACTCTTTATTATAAGTTATATAGAAGGATTTTATTTTAGCCAAAGTACCTTTTAAGCAATCCCCTAAATCCTGCACCATGTCTTGCTTCATCCTTAGCCATCTCATGAACCGTATCATGAATGGCGTCATATCCGAGCTGTTTAGCTTTTGCAGCCAGCTCTTTCTTTCCTTTGCAAGCGCCGCGTTCTGCTTCAACTCTCATCTCTAAGTTTGCCTTTGTATCCGGCTTTAATACATCACCTAAAAGTTCTGCAAACCTTGACGCATGGCCAGCTTCTTCATAAGCATATCTTTTATATGCTTCAGCAATTTCAGGATAACCATCCCTGTCGGCCTGCCTGCTCATTGCAAGATACATTCCTACTTCAGAGCATTCTCCTGTGAAATTAGCCTTAAGTCCATCAACAATTTCCTTATCTAATCCTTTAGCTATTCCAACTTTATGTTCATCAGCCCATTCTGCATCCTTATTTTCTATTTTTTCAACGAACTTATCTGCAGGAGCTCCGCATTGCGGGCATTTTGCAGGTGGAGTTTCGCCTTCGTATACGTAACCACAAACTGTACATACAAATTTTTTCATATAAAATTCCTCCTTTAAAATTATAAATGACTCATCCTTTTTTATAAAAGGATGTATTTTATTTATTTTTTTGTAAACATTTATAACAAATACCTTTGAAATAGATATGACTTTCATTAACCTGGAATTTATCCAGTCCTTCAACTTTTAATGTTGATATGTCAATTGGCAAATCATATATCGTACCACAAACCTCGCATTTAAAATGTCCATGAATCCTTATATCGGCATCATATCTTGTTTCATTCTCTTCGATTACAATAGGCTGAACTATTTTTTTCTCTAGAAATAAATTTAAAATATTATATATTGTCGTCTTGGAAAGCGTTGGTATATCAACTACCAGTTTCTTATATATCTGGTCAGCGCTAGGATGGTTTTTATACTTTAGAAGATATTCCATCACTTTTATCCTTAAATACGATGGCTTGATATTATTCTCCTTAAGATAATCGCCGATAATCATTGATCTTGTGGGATCCATCTGTTTTGTCCTCCTATAATATCTATTTCATAAAGGTATTTATTTTAATTATGTAATTAATTTAACTCTGTATCGATTACAGTTATATTATAATTACATTTTTGTAATTATGCAATAGTTTTTCGCAAAAAAAATTTAGAAGTTTTTTTGCGCTTCATTGGCACTATCAACCTGCACTCGGGACTTTCACCTGTTAGACTACGCCATGCCGGGCGCACTTATAAAAATATCACGGCTTTCGCCGTGATATTTTTATAATATTTAATGTTTGGATTTTGAAAGTGCGATCTTTACTCTTCTTCCCTTTAAGGTTTTGCCCGGACAGTGTTTCAGTATGGAATCGGCAGCGCTTTCGGACACATCAGCAAATGAGTATTTTTCAAGTATATCTATATCTCCTACATCCTCTTTGCTTACACCTGCAGTTTTGTTAAAAAATTCAAGCAAAATCCTTGGGTTTAGTTTATCCAGCCGCCCAACCGTCAAAAACAGTCTTACCTTTGGAAGTGTTGATGTTTTAATATCATCGGTATAGTCATAGTCTACTTCATTTGTGTAAATCATATTCATCAACGCCGCAGCCACATCTACAAGATTGAAATCATCATCAAGCTCTGCGGCCAGAGCTGAAAACCTTTTATAATCTTCAGATTTCAGAGTCTCTTTAATCCTTTCTACAATGCTGTTGTATTTTACATGAAATATATCATCAACTGTTGGTACTTCCTTTCGCTTTATCCTGCTTTTAGTAGCCTTCTCAATCTGTTTAAGTGCTATATATTCCCTCGGGGTTACCAGGGTATAGGCCGTGCCTTCCTTATGAGCCCTTCCCGTCCTTCCTATCCTGTGCACATATGTTTCCACATCCTGCGGGATGTCATAATTGATTACATGAGACACATTTTCAACATCGATTCCTCTTGCAGCAACATCTGTAGCCACCAGGAATTCAAGATTTCCTTCTTTGAATTTTCTTAGCGTATTCAGCCTCTGGTTTTGGTTCATGTCTCCATGCATGCCCTCAGCATTGTATCCCCTCGCTTGAAGGGATCCAACAAGCTCATCGACACCACGTTTTGTCTTGCAAAATATGATCGCACTTGAAGGTCCATCTACATCAAGTATCCTGCACAGGGTTTCAAACCTATCCTTCTGCTTTATTTCATAATAGTACTGGCTTGTGGTAGATACGGTCATCGTGTTCTTTACTACCGATATATACTTTGTATCTTGCTTCATATATTTTTGGGACAGCTTTTTGATTCCATTAGGCATTGTCGCAGAAAAAAGCATTGTCTGCCTATCACTGCCAACATTTTTTATTATATCCTCTATGTCGTCTATGAAACCCATATCAAGCATCTCATCAGCTTCGTCAATCACAAGGTAATCAATCTTTTTCAAATCCATTATATTTCTTCTGATTAAGTCAAGCACCCTCCCCGGAGTTCCTACAATTAAATCTACACCACGTCTTAAAGCCCTTATCTGCCTCTCGATGGGTTGACCCCCATAAACCGGCAGTAGCTTTGTTCTAGTGTATTTTGCTATCCTGACTAGCTCGTCATTTATTTGTATGGCAAGCTCTCTTGTGGGAGTCAATATTATGCATTTTATATCCTTATCAGTTGGGCGCAGCATGCTCAATATCGGAGCGCCAAATGCCAATGTTTTGCCGGTACCGGTTTGAGCCCGGCCGATCACGTCAAATCCATCCAATACGACAGGTATTACTTCACGTTGAATGCTGCTCGGCTCTTCGAATCCCATATCGTCTATTGCTTTAAGTATTTTCTCATCAAGTCCTAAATCATTAAAATTATTGTTATCCATTTACATACCTCTTTAAATATATATAGGCTAAAATATAAACTCTTTTGAATATTGCTGCTTTTACGAGCTATATATAATAGTATTGCTGTAATAT
>CALCDS010000198.1 GCA_937900065.1 uncultured Clostridiaceae bacterium
CTTATTGGTTTGTCACTAAATCCTAATGTATTTGGGACCATAATTGTTGGATTAGGATGTGAAACAACTCAACCTTATAAACTATATGAAGAAATAAAGGAAAGAAGTAATAAACCGATTGATGTAATAACGATACAGGACGAGGGCGGTACATTAAAGGCAACAGAAAAAGGTGTTAAGCTAGCCGGAAAAATGGTTGAAGATATGTCAAAGGTGAAAAGAGAAGAGGTTGATATATCCAATATTGTCCTGGCAACCAACTGTGGCGGGTCGGATGCTACATCTGGTATCTCTGCCAACCCAGCCTTAGGTTGTTGTAGTGACACTCTGATAAATATGGGTGGTACGGTTATTTTAGGAGAAACCACCGAACTTATTGGTACTGAACACATACTAGCAAGGAGAGCGAAGGATGACACTGTGGGGAAAGATATATTAAAAATTGTTAAAGATTTGGAACTGGAGTTTCACAAACTAGGGATTGATGTTAAAGGAGCTAATCCTACTCCAGGGAATATGAAAGGAGGCTTAAGTACCTTAGAAGAGAAGGCCTTGGGTGGAATCAGTAAGGGTGGCTCAAGTACCATCAATGAAGTTGTATGCTATGGTGATATCCCTAAATCTAAAGGCTTAGTAATAATGGACACTCCAGGTTATGATATTGAATCGATTACCGGTATGACAGCCGGAGGAGCTCAAATATGCATATTTACAACCGGAAGGGGTAGCCCTATTGGGAATCCTTTAATGCCTGTAATTAAGATAACCGGCAATAAACAGACTTATGAAAAAATGTTTGATAATATGGATCTGGATATTTCGGATGCTTTAACCGGCAAAAGAAGCATCAACGAGTGTGGAGATATGATTTTTCATGAACTGCTAGATGTATGTAATGGAAAATACACAAAGGCTGAATCCTATGGATTTTCAGATATATGTATATATAGAAATCAAGAGGTATGGTGTTACCTATAATAAGAAACGTGTAAAAACAAGTAAGTGCTATTTTGGTACATAAAGGAGGGATACAAAAAATGAAGGTCACATCTTTGCAAATTTATAAAGTGAAACCAAGATGGATATTCATAAAAATAAATACTGATCAAGGAATATCCGGATGGGGAGAACTTATATCTGGTACTAGAACGGAAACAGTAGCAACGGGTGCTATGGAGATTGGCGATTACCTGATTGGCAAGGATCCAACGCAAATTGAAGATATATGGCAGGTACTTTACCGGTCATTTTTTAGAGGTGGTCCCATTAATATGACCATTTTATCTGGAATTGAAATGGCATTATGGGACATCAAGGGCAAATATTATAATATGCCGGTATATGAATTTCTTGGTGGGAAGGCAAGGAAAAACATACTGGTTTATTCTTGGATAGGAGGGGATAGGCCGTCAGATGTTGCTAATGAAGCTTTAAAGAGAAAAAACATGGGGTTCAAGGCAGTGAAAATGAATGCTACTGAAGAACTTCATTATATAGATTCATATAAAAAGATAGATGCGGTGCTTGAGAGAGTTGACTCGATAAGAAAGGCAGCAGGATATGATCTGGAAATAGGGATCGATTTCCATGGACGTGTTCATAAGGCAATGGCAAAAGTACTGGCTAAGGAATTGGAAAGATACAGGCCAATGTTTATTGAGGAGCCCGTGCTCCCGGAAAACAATGATGCATTGATAGAAATTGCTTCGCACACGTCGATTCCAATTGCAACAGGTGAAAGGCTATATACAAGATGGGGTTTTAAAGATGTCTTAAAAAGCGGCGTAGTTGACATAATTCAGCCTGATCTGGCGTTAACAGGCGGGATTCTTGAAGGTAAAAAAATAGCTTCTATGGCAGAGGCATTTGATGTAGCCGTTGCTCCGCATGCTCCATATGGGCCTGTTGCTCTTGCAGCTACGCTTCAGCTCGATGTCTGCACACCCAATGTGTTTATACAGGAACAAAGTCTTGGAATACATTATAATCAAGGTTTCGATTTGCTTGACTTTGTGAGGAATAAAGAAATTTTTAAATATGAAGACGGATTTGTTAATATCCCAAAAGGCCCGGGGCTTGGTATTGATATAGATGAGGAACTAGTCGAGAAGATAAACCGCGAAGGTTTACATTGGACAAATCCTAAATGGAAGAATTATGATGGGACCGTTGCTGAATGGTAATAATTATAATTCAATGCTTTTGACAGACAACCGTTAAAAATATTCTATTGGGGGGTAACTTTATGAAAGACTATCAGGTATTAAATGAAATACGCAAGCAGGGAGTTTGTGCTATAGTAAGAGGCACGTCTGCCGATTCATTATGTAAAATTGCAGATGCCCTTTTAAAAGGCGGAGTAAAAACGATCGAGGTTGCATTCAATACGCCTGGTGCCACAAAAATGATAGAAGAACTCATAAAAAAATATAGCAATGAAATGTTGATTGGAGCCGGAACGGTCTTAGACCCGGCTACTGCAAGAATTGCGATACTTTCGGGAGCGTCATTTATATTATCACCTACTTTAAATATAGAAGTGATGAAAACATGCAACAGGTATAGTGCATTAGCTGTTCCGGGTATTTCAACTCCTACGGAGGCCTTGACAGCATGGGAAAATGGTGCTCAGATCGTAAAAGTTTTTCCTGCGGGTATATTGGGTCCCAAATATATAAAGCAAATAAAAGGACCCTTATCTCAGATAGATATGATAGCTGTAGGAGCGGTAAACATTGATAATTATGCCGATTTCATAAAAGCTGGAGCATGCGCTGCGGGAATAGGCGGAGAACTTGTCAATAAGAAACTTGTTGAAGAAGGCAATTTCGATGAAATAACAAAAAGAGCAGCGGCGTTTGTCAATGTATTTAAAGAAGTTCATAAATAATACTGAGGGGGAAGTTCTATTTGGACATAAAAATTGCTATTGTAAATTCAAGCAGTTTGGGCAGGATCTTTCCCGAGCATCTTAACAGATTAAAGGCATTGGGAGAAGTAGACAGATTCGACTTTCCAGCAGATATGAAAGGAAAAGAGCTGGCGGAGGAACTTTTAGGATATTCTATAATTATCACAAGCGCCACTCCCATGTATGATAAAGCGTTTTTTGAATATAAGGATAAGACTCTTTTAATTGCACGCCATGGTATAGGGTATAATAATATAGATGTAAAAGCTGCAGCTGAAAAAGGGGTCTGCGTTACAAGGGTACCCAGCTATGTAGAAAGAGAAGCCGTGGCAGAGAGT
>CALCDS010000199.1 GCA_937900065.1 uncultured Clostridiaceae bacterium
ACCCTTGCCAGGGCGATTGACATTTTCATAATACTAAATATAATATTATTTAGTATTATGAAAGGAACAGGTATATATCAATGCGCAAATAATCCTGATGAAAACAGCCCATTTACGTTAAAGTAAACTTTTAATTTTACAGCGGGCTGATTAAAAGGCTTATATTTTGGCACAGGCATGCAAGCCTACCGGCCGAAATGGAGCCTAAAACAGCACAATGCTCCGATATCGGATCTTTTTGTGCTGGCAAATAATTCAAAGGACAGGATTGGCGCTCATATATATATCTATTTTATTTGTATTTTGCAATAAAATTTTATATATTTATAATGCCGTCCTCTCCATAAAAGGAGGGACTTTTTTAATGCTTATTTTAAAAGCAGATAATATAAAAAAATATTATGGAGATAGATTGATTATATATATCGAATCGCTCGAAGTTTATTCAAAAGATAAACTCGGCATCGTCGGAGCAAACGGCGCAGGCAAGACTACGCTTTTAAACATATTGTCCGGCACCATACCTGCGGACAAAGGCACTGTAAAACTTTACGGAAGTTACTCATATATAACCCAGCTGAGTGATATCGAAGATGGCAGCGTATCCGCAAAAGCTGCCAGAGAATTCAATGTATATATGAAAAAAGCTGAAACCCTAAGCGGTGGAGAAAAGACCAGGCTTAAGATAGCAAAAAGTTTGAGCCTCTCAAGCTCCATTATTTTTGCAGATGAGCCGACATGCAATTTGGATATGAAAGGCATAGAGCTTCTCGAAGAAAAATTGTCGTCATATAAAGGAGCTTTGATAATAGTATCCCATGACAGAGAGCTTTTAGACAGATTATGCAGTCGCATTGTTGAAATAAAAAATGGAAGAATCAAAATATATGAAGGCAACTATTCAAGTTATAAAGCGCAAAAACATGCTGAAGAAGAAAGGCAGCAGTTTGAATATGAGCAATATACAGGCAAGATGAAATCGTTGAAAAAAGCCGTAGAGGATAAAAAGCAAAAAGTATCATCCATGAACAAGACTCCCAAAAGGATGGGAAATTCAGAAGCCAGGCTCCACAAGGCCGACAATCAGAAAGCTAAATCCAAGCTCAACAGATCCATAAAAGCGCTGCAGACAAGGATGCAAAAGCTTGAATATAAGAAAAAACCTGAAAAAATCAGTAAAACGATCTTTGACCTGCAGTATAACCCCGACATTCACGGCAGGCTGGTAATATCAGGAGAGGGCATATGCAAAAACTTTGGGCAAAGAATATTATTCGATGATGCGTCCTTTGAGATCAAAACCTCCTCAAAGACAGCATTGATTGGAGACAACGGCACAGGCAAGACTACGCTTATACAAATGATAATGGATGGTGCAAAAGGCATACGGATATGGGGCAATACTAGAATCGGCTATTTCCGTCAGGACCTATCCGTTCTTGATGAAAACAAAACCATAATTGAAAATGTAATGGAAAATTCAAGTTTTTCCGAGTCCCATGCCAGGACAGTATTATCAAGATTACTCTTTAGGGCAGATGACATTTTCAAAAATGCAAGGATACTGAGCGGCGGAGAGAGGGTCAAGGCATCCATTGCCAAGCTGCTTTTATCGGACAACAACATGCTCATACTTGATGAGCCTAGCAATTACCTCGATATATATTCAACCGAAGCGCTCGAACATGCTTTGCGTGAATATAACGGTACACTGCTTATTGTATCCCATGACAGAAGGTTTATTGAAAATATCGCGGACCGCATACTGATTATAGACAACAAAAAAATCAAGACATTTGAAGGCAGCCTTAATGAGTATATAAAACACAAAGACATGTCCAATATGGACGGTTCAGATATGGAAAAGATGGTTTTAGAAAACCGCCTGGCACAGATACTTGGAAAGTTGTCAATATCAACAAAAGATGATGAAAAGAAATTGCTTGACAAAGAATACAATATTATACTTAAAGAGCTGAAAAAAATATCAAAACAGTCATGACTTTTTAAACCGTATCAAGATGCTATGCATTGAGTTTATGAGCACATTGCTCGTTTGTCTGCCGGCAATATTTCCTATATTGTGCATCCGGGCAATGTGCAATCATTTCAGCCGTTTGTATTTTATACCGTCCCATGCTGAAGCAATATTTTTGTGATTATACAATATTATGTAGAATTTGATAAAAAATGTGATACATTTATTATATAGATTAAATGGTTCTGATGGATATATTTTACAGCTTGAAGGGCCATGGTATTCGATTTATTAAAGGGAGTGTTTGAAATGATAAAACTGAGTACCTGCCTTAGATCTTTAATATTAGCACCAAATATGGATTTAAACTTAGTAAGGTATAATTTTGCCGGAATAAAAGCCTACCCGTCTGAAAGAAAGGACTCTTTTGCTCTGGTAATACTCGGAATTGCAATATTGGTATCTTGTATAATATCATTTTTCATAATAAAAACAAAGAGGGGAAAAAGCAGCGGCAAATGAAGAAGGTATT
>CALCDS010000200.1 GCA_937900065.1 uncultured Clostridiaceae bacterium
CGAGGGATGCTGCACAATGAATTATTTTAGTTGTGCAGCATCCCTTTATTATTTGTATATGATTTGCCGGTAAATATAAATCATATACATTAAAACTTTATTATTTTGCCATATTTTTGTCACATTTCTATTTTATGATAATGTGAAATGAAACAATTGCTTATAGAATGGACAACTTAAAAATGTCAGGAGGGAAGCAAAAAACGATGTCAGTATTCGGCAAGGATTCTAAGGAAATATCTTCAAAGACTAGTTTCTTAAAAAGGGTAAACATTAAGAAAATATTCAAGAAGAAATCAGCTAAAGTAACCGGTATTTTAATTATTATCCTTATTGTGGCAGGTTCAATATTGATAACCCGTACAGTAAAAGCCAGAGATGCAATGAAAAATTTGGCTAATTCGATAAGGACTTATACTGTAAGGAGAGGTAATATAGAAACAACGGTAACGGGAGCAGGTCCGATAACTTCTTCAAGCAGGGAGGAGATAACTTCAAAGATTGAAGGCAAGGTTGAAGCAGTCTATTTTAAGGAAGGCGATAAAGTAAAGGCAGGCGATTTGCTTGTAAAGCTCGATGATACGGATATAAGGTCTGATGTTGGACAGATCCAAAGCAATGTCATGCAGGAGAAGATAAACTATGACAATGCTTTGAAAAAATACAGCGATCTTACGATCACGGCGCCTTTCGATGGTTTTATAACAAGCATGAGCGCTGGAGTCGGAGACGATAAAAAGACGGATGATGAAATTTTAACACTGGTCGATACATCGAAATTGAAAGCAACATTGACATTTACGGGAATAGGGATTGCGGATATAAAAGCAGGCAAGACCGCAACAGTATACAGCCATGATTTTATGGATTCGTTCAATGGAACAGTGACATATGTTAGCAACAGGCCGTATTCCACTTCATCGGGCGGTGCGCTTTATAAAGTCGAAATAGAGATAAATAACCCCGGAGCACTGCAAGAAGGCATGAATGTCAATGCCGATATAAAAACATCGGCAGGCACTGTATCAAGCACTGATAGCGCACAATTGGATTATGTGAACAAAAAAACAATCAAAACCAGCACAGGCGGTACTGTTGCAAGCATAAACGCAAGGGAAAACAGTCATGTAAATAAGGGCGACTTGCTGGTTGAGCTTGAGAATGCAGATGCCGAACAGAATGAAATGCTTACAAGCACCAAGCTTCGGGACTATGAGGACCAGCTTAAGGCTGCAGAGGAAAAACTCAGCTACTGCACCGTAACTGCTCCGTTTGACGGCATGATAGTATCCCAAGATATAAAAGCAGGCCAAACGGTAAATGCGGGGGCATCACTGGTAACGATAATAGACCAGAATGCTATGGAGTTTGCAGTTCCTGTGGATGAACTTGATATTTCAAAAGTCAAACTAGGCCAGAAAGCAGACATCAGTGTTGATGCGTTGACCGGAACATCTGAAAAGCCCCTTTCAGGAACAGTTACCAAGATAGCAACTGAAGGGACCTCTTCAAACGGAGTGACCGACTATGATGTGACCATAAAGTTGGATGAAATAAACGAAAACATAAAAGGCGGCATGAATGCAAGCGCAAAGATATACATCACTAAAAAAACAGATGTATTATGTGTTCCTTTAGAGGCGGTACACAAGATCGGAGACAAAAATTATGTGATGGTCCAAGGCGATGCGCAAACAGTGGAAGAGATGAAATCAAAAGGTACATATATAGATTTATTTAATGAAACCAAACCAAGTGCAAATTCCAAGGACAGCAAATATGCAAACAATGCCTCAGGCGGAAACACGCAAGGCTCTGCACAAAAAAAAGTCAGCATTCCGAGCAGCTTGACAAAGAACAAGGAATATTATTTGAAAGCAAATGTGATACCAACGCTTGTGGAAATAGGGGATACTACGGCTTCGAATGTGGAGATAACAAGCGGGCTAAAGGAAGGGGATAAGGTAGTTCTGCCTCCTGTTTCTGCAAGCAGCAGCAGTTCTACAAGTACGACGAACAGGCAGAATAATCAAGTCGGCGTTCCGGGTGGCGGTATGCCTGCCGGAGGAATGCAGATTAGAACGCGGCAGAATTAAAACCGGTAAGAGGTGAACAGTTTGAATATTTATCAGATATATAAGATGGCCGTAAAAAGCATACTTGGAGGAAAGGTAAGAGCTTTTCTCACGATGCTTGGAGTAATAATAGGCGTAGCCGCCGTAATATCGTCAGTCGCTTTTGCCCAGGGAAGCACGAAAAGCGTAACAGATTCGCTTCAGGAAATGGGCACGAATATGCTGCAGGTAATGATAGTAGGCAGAAACAGCAGCAGGGATGTGGATTATGATGAAATCAGAGAATTTGCCGCAGAGAATAATGATGTGATCGATGCCATAGCGCCTCAGATAACCAGTTCGGTTACAATAAAATACCGTGATAAGAATATGAGCACGAGCCTTATCGGTACCTCTCCCGATTACGAAGATGTAAGAAATGTACACATAACGAGCGGGAGATATATACTGCCGTATGATGTGGACTATTATCAAAAGGTGGTGCTCATGGGGACGGCAGTTGTAAATGAACTTTTTGACGGCCAAAATCCAATAAATCAAAAGGTGAAAATAAATGGGCAGGAGTTTACAGTTGTCGGCATACTTGAACAAAGAGCCGGCGGACAGGTCAGTTCAGACGATGACCAGGTGATAATACCGGTTACAGTTGGACAGAGGCTCTTAAAGACATCGACTATCAGGAATTTTTCAGTCCATGTGACAAGTTCCAAGGTAGTCGATGATGCTATGAATAGGTTGGATGAATTTTTGTTCAGCGTATATGGTGATAAAGATATGTACAGGGTTATAAACCAGGAGAAGATGATTTCGACTTTGCAGAAGGTTACAAGCAGCATGTCGGCAATACTCGGGGGCATTGCCGCAATATCATTGATTGTAGGCGGCATAGGGATCATGAACATAATGCTTGTTTCAGTCACTGAAAGGACCAGGGAGATAGGCATAAGAAAAGCGATTGGTGCAAAAAAGAGAGACATACTTGCACAATTTTTGTTTGAGGCTCTCATGATAACGGGAATAGGCGGAATTATCGGGGTGATAACCGGACTTAGCGTCATTAAGTTTGTCATAGGAGGATTGGGAATAGTGCCTGAGGCATATTCCGTGACATGGACCATACTTTCATTCAGCATTTCACTTGCAATCGGAGTGCTGTTTGGACTGATACCTGCATATAAAGCGGCAAACTTAAACCCGATAGAAGCTTTAAGGTTTGAATAAAAATACTAAAATAGGGGCTGACTTCATTATTTATGAAGATTGCCCCTGGTATAAAAAGGAGGTATAATCTTGAATTTAAAAAGGTTCCCTGCAATATTGATTGCAACGATTTTGTGCATAAGCTTTACAACAAATATCAAAGCTATGAGTTATACCGATGCATTGACAAGGCTTAAGGATCTTGGGATACTTGACCAGAATGCGCAGCAAAACAGTATTATGACCAGGGGAGAGTTTGTAAAGGCGATATCTAATGCATCGGGACTTGGAGATAAAGCATATTCATACAGGGGCACTAGCATATTTCCGGATATAAAGGCAGGAAGCGAATTGAGCGGCTATGTCAATGCAGCCGTTGATAAGGGCCTTATGAATGGATTATCGGATGGCAAATTTCATCCTGAATCCTTTATCAATTATGCTCAAATTTGCACCATAATGGTTAAAGCTCTCGGATACACAGACGATGACCTTGAGGGTACATGGCCTAAAAACTATGTTTCCAAGGCAAAAGAGCTTGGCATATCCCAGGGTGTTTCGCTCAATTATTATGATGAAGTGCAGCTGCAGGCTGCAGCATCCATGATAGATAGGCTTTTGGATACAGATATAAAGAAGGCGGATGCTTCAGATGCGGATAAGACATATGGCGAGGCCTCGGGAATTTCAAACGATAGCTACCAGTATGCGATGATATCTGATCCTATATACAGCAATCCTGAAGTGGCAACCGATATAGGCCGGGATACGAAAAATATAGGAAGCATAGACTTATCAGGTAATCCGGCCATTATAAAAGACGGCGTGCCTATCAGCATCACGGATATTGAGGAGAATGATGTGGTTTACCAGGTATCTGATGTGACGAATACGAAGAAATACATACTGGTTGTGGATAACAAAGTATCTGGTGAGATAACGAGCTTTACTTCGTCACAGATCGAAATAGATGGAGTGACATATAAGTACGGTCAGGGCATGGATTTCAATAAGGTACTGGAATCGTACGGCTCGATTGAAGTTGGCGATTATGTAACCATACTTCTTGGATATGATGGCAAAGTAGTTGATTTCTTCAATACTGCAACTCAGGACAACAGCCAATTTGCTTATGTAATCAATTATTCAAACGATATGGATGAGCACAGGGTCAAACTTTTGATGATCGACGGCAATATAAGGGAGTTTAAAACAAAGATAAATCCTGAAAGCTATAAAGGCAAGCTTGTTGTATTTTCAAAGCTCGATGAGGATACAGTGACTTTCAACGGCCTCTCTTATAGCGATACGGGCTCACATATTGTCAACAGGGATTTAAGGATGCTGGATGGGGATTATGTTTCCCATAATGTAAAGATTTTCAATATTATTGATGATAACAGGGATAGTGATGAGGACTCAAATGTTGAATTGGCAAACTGGTCCGAATTATCTTCAGGCGAAATTGAATCTGGCAAGATATTGTATGTCAATCGGACAGGAACATATAATGACATAAACTTTATGGTAACCAATGATCTGTTTGAAGACAGGTATAAGATAGGGATAGTAAATGATGTTGAAACAATAAAGGCAAATGTTAAAACCGGTGAGGATGAAAACGGCAAGCCCATATATGATGAAAAGACCAGAGGCTATAATTACAAGATACTTGTAGATGGGACCGAATACTCATGGAGTACCAACGATTCGGACAAATTTTACGGAAGCGGAAGCGTTTTAAGGGTTGTGATGTCCAATGGAAGTATTGATAAAGTAAAGGAAAAGATATCATATGAAGCATTGGGAAGCAAGCTGCAAGCTGCCGACGTCAACAGGCTTAAGATAAACAACGACACTTATTTCCTGAAAGGCAAACCTCAGGTATACTTTAAAACAACGGAAGGCGACTATATACTGAAGGAAATAAGCGATATCGAGGTGAATCGAGCTTACAAGAGCGTGGCTGTATATCTTGATAAATCCCTTAGCAATGGAGGTAAAGTAGTTGCTATTGTCGTCCAGTAGCAACATGAGAAAAAGAATGTCTATAATTAAAATAAGCAACTTAAACAAGGTATATTCATCGGGTGACACAAAGTTTAGGGTGTTAAAGGATATGAGCTTTGATATAGAAAAAGGAGAATTTGTGGCTATAATAGGGCCTTCGGGATCAGGCAAATCCACGCTTATGAATATGATAGGATGCCTCGACATTCCTACAAGCGGAGAATATATATTGGATGATATAAATACATCTTCGCTCAATGATAATGAATTGGCAGATATCAGAAATCAAAAGATAGGGTTCATATTTCAGAACTTCAACCTTCTGCCAAAGCTTGATGCATTGGAGAATGTTGAACTGCCTCTGATATATAGAGGTACGCCGCATAAAGAAAGGATCGATAGGTGCAGAAATGTGCTTGAATCGGTTGGCCTAAAAGATAGGATGCATCATAAACCGTCCCAGCTGTCAGGCGGCCAGCAGCAAAGAGTAGCCATAGCAAGGGCCCTGGCCGGGGATCCGCCCATCATACTTGCCGATGAACCCACAGGGGCGCTTGACAGCAAATCCGGCAGGGAGGTGCTTGACATATTGATGAAACTCAATGACAAGGGCACGACCGTGGTGCTTATAACTCATGATATGAGCATAGCATCAAGGGCTAAGAGGATAATTCAGATAATGGACGGACAGATTTGCAAGGATGAAGCAGTATAATGTAAGGTAAATCAGAACCTGTAAAAGGCCGTATATGGCATTGGATTTTGCCATATACGGCCTTTTAATGAACGCGCCATTTAAACTTTTTAAGTTTAAATGACGCGTATTTTCACTTACTCTTCAAATTCAAAAAGTATGCTTTTATCCCTCAATTGCTCTTTTAATTCTTCAACTGTTATGCCTTTTTTCTTTGCGATTTCTTTAAGCTTTTCCTCGAATTTAGCCTTTCTTTCAGCTTTAATCTGGGATTTCAATTCATCCACGCTGATTTTCTTTTCTTTTGCCATTTCCTGCAGTTTTGCTTCACGCTTTGCTTTTCTGGCTTCGATCTGAGATTTTAACTCTTCAACAGTAATGCCTTTCCTTTCGGCAATTTTCTGGAGCCTTGCCTCATGCTCGGCTTTTAAACGGGATTTAAGCTCTTCAACTTTGATGCCTCTTTTTTTTGCCATTTCCTCAAGCCGGCTTTGATATTTAGGGTCGGAAATTTTTTTGTCAAAATCATCTGCAGCCACGGCCGTGACAGCTGATGAAAGAGCAAATATGATACTCATGCATAGCCCTATGACTTTGCCCTTTATATTCATGCTCTATATCACTCCCTTTGTTTGATTTGTACAGAATCCGTACATTAGTTATTCTAGCTAAATGGCTGCAATAAATATGTGACCCTTATCTAAAAATTATAATGAAATTCAGGGAATATGTTCCATGCGAAATAGTCAAGACTATTTTTAAGGCTGTGTTTATAAGCTGTAATGTTGAGTTTGAGCAATCCGAGCGAGGAAATTTCGCCTTAGAACTTAAAAAGTGCGAACCGGCGAGCGAGGATGCTCAAACTCAACATAGTACTTTTAAATAGAACCTAAGTCGATAGGACCTAAATTGAAGTTACTTAGAGTGGCCGCTGTACAATACAAGGCCTTCAAGAGGGGACAATCCTATATTAAAGCATCCGCAAGGTGATGTGAATTCACCTCTGTCTCCCATAGCATCCGACAGCTTGTTGACTTTCCATTTTCTAAGGTCCACAAGCAGTTTATGGCGATCTTTAGAGCTTCTATTGAACAATACCAAGGCAACGCCGTTGTTTCTATGCTGCCCGAAAACATCGATTCCGTTATCAATTGCTCTTACAAAGCCGTAAGTATCTTCTCCAAAATGTACTGGTGAGAATGTGCCTGTCTTAAGCGCATCTATACTGTGCCTTAGGCTGCATATTTTTTTATACCATTTTAAAAGGCATTTATTCTCTTTTCCCCAGGGATATGTTTTTCTGTTGAAAGGATCCTTGCACCCTCCTAGACCTGCTTCATCCCCATAATATATTGAGGGCACGCCTGGAAATGTCATTTGAAACAATGATGCAAGCTTTAGACGCTTTAATGCAATCTCCTCATCCTGGGGGGATAATTTCAAAAGTGCTTGCTCTTCTCTTGAATATATCCTGTCGATACCTATTTCGGCAAGGGCGTATAGAACTCTGCATGTATCATGGGTGCCGAGTATGTTCATCATAGAATAGAAGCACTCTTTCGGATAGTTTTCATATAGGCTGTTTATTATTCTATTAAGATATGAACCGCTGCATTTTCCAGTAAGAAAGCTCAAAATACCTTTCATAAAACTGTAATTCATAACGCTGTCAAGCTCATCGCCCAGGAGATACTGTTTTTGCACTCCATAACTTATCTTATTGGATGCATCTTCCCATACCTCGCCTATTATGACAGCATCCTTGCTTTGAGATTTTACGGCCTTTCTGACTTTTTTCAAAAATTCATCCGGAAGCTCGTCAGCCACATCAAGCCTCCATCCTGAAATGCCAAGCTTCATCCAATGGTTTATCACGCTGTTTTTGGAACCTAATATGAAATTTTGATATGATGGCTCCAGTTCACTGACATTTGGAAGCGTTTTTATACCCCACCAGCTTTCATAATCATATGGGTAATCGATGAATTTATACCACTTGTAATATTGGGAATCCTTTGACTGAAAGGCGCCTATTGAATCAAAGTTTCCTTCCCTGTTGAAATATATGCTGTCGCTTCCAGTGTGGCTGAACACTCCGTCAAGTATTATGGATATTCCAAGCTTTCTTGCAGAGTCCACAAGTGCCTTGAATATTTTTTCATCACCAAACATTGAATCTATTTTCAGATAATCTGAGGTGTTGTATTTGTGGTTTGAAGGCGACTCAAAAATGGGGTTTAAATATATGACATTGACTCCCAGATCCTTAAGATATGGGAGCTTTTTTATTATTCCTTTAAGGTTTCCTCCGAAAAAGTCGTTGCAGAGAAACTCTCCTGTGTTTGGATCAGGCATATAATTTGGAGTATCGTACCAATCTTTATGGATTATCGAATTTCTTTTGGGAGAGTCTATATGACCGTCATCGTTCCCATTGCAGAACCGGTCAACCATTATTTGGTACATGATTGAATCTTTGAACCATGAAGGCGTGATAAAATTTTTTTTGTAAACGGTTATCTGATATGAACCCGGAGGATTATGATATACTGCTCCTATGCCACCGAGGTTTTCAGGATTGTTTCCATAATAATAGATAGCTTCCCTGCATTGTATTATAAAATAATACCATAAAAGTCCTGCCTCTTTAGGTGCAATAATATCGCATTGATATATGGTTTTGCCGGCGCAATCGAGAAATTTGTCCATTGGTATTTTCTTTTCAGTTCCGTTTTCCCACAGCCTTAATACGGCCGAGTCGACTTTAAGGCTCGTATCATACGATTTTAACCTCATTGTGATTTTTTGTGCGCATTCGACTGCACCGAAAGGGCATCTGTAAAATTCGTCATGCGAATCATGAAAAAACAAATCTTCCATAAATAACACCTGCCATTTAAGAGTGATAGTCGCATAGACTTTTGTATATTTTGATATATTGCGATGCAGGAAATTCCCATGATTTTTCGAAAGCCATTCCGTTTTTCATGAGTGTTTCCCACAGGGGAGTATTATAGGCATCGATTGCGCGCTTTAATGCTTCGATAAATGAGTTCACAGTATAGCTTTTAAAACTGAAACCCACCGGACTGTCTCCATCTTCAGCATCAGCCACAGTATCCTTAAGGCCTCCGGTCGACCTTACGACAGGTACTGTTCCATATGCCATGGCATAGAGCTGCCCCAATCCTCCAGGTTCAAATTTTGAAGGCATTATAAAAATATCGGCTCCTGAATATATCCTTTTTGCAAGCTCTGCATCAAATGCAAATATCGCGGCCATCTTTCCGGGATACATGGATGCCATCTCAGAGAGCGTGTTTTCGTAATACTGGTCCCCGGTTCCCAAGATAACAAATTGGAAACCCTGTATATCTATTTTGCGTATGGCATTTATGATTATGTCAATGCCCTTTTGATCGTCCAGGCGGGTTATGGAAGCAACGATTGGAACGTCTTCATCTTCAAGCCCGAGTTCTTCTCTTAAAAGTGCTTTGTTCTCATCTTTAGCATTCAGATTATCTATATCATACGGAATTTTTGCGCTTTGGGGATTGTAATTTTGCGTGTCTATTCCGTTTAATATGCCTGTAAAGGAGTTTTTCCTTTGAATCAAAAGGTTGTCCAATCCTTCTCCGTATCGCGGCGTGAGTACTTCTTCCTTGTATCCGTTGCTTACGGTCGTTATATGGTCTGAATTCAATATGCCTGATTTCATAAAATCGATATTGTCCGGATAACCACACTGAGACAGCCTTTCCAAGGACATATTGTATTCCTCCATATACTGCATAGGTATGGAGCCGGTGTATTTTAAATTGTGTATCGTAAATACGGATTTAATATCTGAGTTTATTGATTTCAATATCAGCGGTATGAGTGCGGTATGCCAGTCGTTGCAGTGGATTATGTCGGGCCTAAATGGGATATGGTCCAGCATTTTTATCACTGCTTTGCAGAAGAATGTAAACCTTTCTCCATCATCATAATATCCATATAGTTTGTCCCTATTAAAATAATATTCGTTGTTTATAAAATAGGTCGGAACTTTTTGTGCCGTATCACGCTTGATAATGCATCCCTGGTAATTGGGACCCATTTTTATCGGAAAATCTGTACAATATTTAAAATCCATGTTGACATTGCCGTACAGGGGAATAACCCGCCTTATCATGATTCCGGCGTCATACAAAGCTTTCGGCAGCGCAGCGCTTACATCTCCCAGGCCGCCTGTCCTGGCATATGGCTCGCATTCAGCGGAAACAAAAAGCACTTTGAGTTTTTTAACCATTTATCCACACTCCCTTTGAAAGTATTTTATCATTAGGTTTTTGTTTAACGAAAGCGTTGATTTTGAGCATCGTAGCCCTTATCAAATGTCATCGATAACATCTAAAACCCAATGAGTTTTTC
>CALCDS010000201.1 GCA_937900065.1 uncultured Clostridiaceae bacterium
ATTTTGGAGCCTTATGTACCGCTACGTAATGCAGCTTAAGCGAAAGCGTCTCCGAATCGGATACATTTGACGAAATCATAACATGGTATACATGGTGGGTGTGAACTGTAACTATAAAGGCAACTAATAAAAGAGAGTGCGCCCGGCGGACGCACGATAAAATAGGGAGCAAGTTACCATACTCATTGCTCCCTATTATGATGTACTCAGTGAACTTGTGCTTATTTCTGTTTTCTTGAAAATATCAAGCTGCAAATCAGAGAAATGATAAACACGAATACAAATAGATATCCAATCGGTATGAGCGCAAACGGCTCAACCAAGGTTCCATCGGGCAGAACCTTTGCACCGATAATGTAATAAGAAATAAAGCAAATGATGGCTGCTAAAGCTGAAACAAGCATGGAACCTCTTGTGAATGAAACTCTTTTATCCTTTTTCCATGCTGCGGAAATGCGTTTCATTGCTTTCACCTCCCCCTCTGGCACGGATGGCTTTTCTAAGTTCATCTTAAGCTTTTGCAATTCATTCACACATTGCGGGCATTGGGCCAAATGCTCCTCAATCAATGAACAGCTTTCTTTGCTGCAAACCTTATCGTAATATAAGGGCAACAAATCTTTAATAACTTCACATGATAGTATCATAACAACGCCTCCTTTAATTTTGCTCTCGCACGATGATAAGTGACCCTTGCCCAGCTTTCTGTTTTTCCAAACAACTCGGCAATTTTACAAAATGATAAATCCCCAAAGTAGCGCAACATAAACACCTCTTTATAGGGTTCTTCCAAACCATGGATCACTTTGTGAATTTCAAACGCACTTTCATCAGCAATAAATTTTTGTTCGAAAGAGGTATCAGGAACATCAACCGCATTATCAACACTTTCAAATAATTGCTGTTTTTTCAAATATGAAAAATATGTGTTTTTTGCGATTTGACAGAGCCACACACTCATTTTACAGTTCCCTTTGAACCCGTTGATATTTTTTAATGCTTTAAAAAACGTTTCTTGTGTGATATCTTCTGCAATGCTTTCATTTTTAGAAAGGCATAACACATATCTGTATACATCCTTAAAATATTTGGAGTATATTTCTTGAAATTCCGCCACATTCTCACCGCCTTTCCTATATAAGACTGTTGTATTTGTATTTCGTTACAACATTGCACAAATATTTATTAAGTTGCCTGTAAATGCTATAAAATAAGCGGCATAATAAATATTATATAAATAATCAGGACTTGTATGTAAATGTAAAGCGAAAGCTATGTTATCAATCAAATTTTATATGTTATACTATCAATATCATTTATTATAAACAATATTGAAACATTTAGTTTGATAAGAATGTCATAAGTCATATAAAAATAATGAACATGAATAGGAGCGCATATATATTCAGGTTGGCTAAGATCCTATTCATACCAAAATTTAAATTGGCTTTTGGCATTTATATCAAGTTTTAAGTCTATGTTTAAAACTTTTTGCATATCATGAGCGTCTATACCTATGAGTTCACAAAAAAGATACGTATCAGAACAAAAGAAAGGAGCTATTCGCGCGAATGGGTGAAGTTAGCTTAGCTGAGCAAATTACAGATTATATTATTAAAAATAAGGAGAGGCATTATCGTCTTGCTTACAGTTATGTTAAAAACGCCGATGATGCTTTGGAGGTGGTGCAAGAATCGATATATAAAGCAATTTCAACGATGGATAGTTTAAAAACGCCGGACTATTTAAATACCTGGTTTTATAGGATTATTGTCAATACTGCAATAGATTTACTCCGAAAGCGGAAGAAGGTCGTTGTAATGGATGATGAGACTTTATCCCATTATGATTTAAGTACCGTAGATCATTATGCGGATATAGACCTTCACAAAGCATTGGAGGATTTACCCATTCAATATCGCAGTATAATAGTATTAAGGTTTTTTGAGGATTTGAAAATAGAAGAAATTGCGACAGTCCTGGATGAAAATGTTAATACAGTAAAGACGCGTTTATACAAAGCGCTTAGAATGTTACGTGTTCAAATGGATGATTGTAGATAGGAGGATTTATAGGATGGATGACAAATTGGAAAAATTGAAAAGGGAATATATGAATATACCTATTCCTGAGGAATTAGATTTTGTGGTAAGAAAAGCTTTAAAAGAGAGTGAGGTTAATCGTATGAGAAGGAAGAGTCACATGAATAGAATAAGAATAGCAGCTGCTTCAGTAGCAGCAGTGTTTACCGTACTTATTGTAGGAGCTAATACCAGTCAGGTGTTTGCAGCAACATTATCCAAAGTACCAGTTGTAGGTAGTATAGTAAAAGTGCTGACTTTCAGAGAATATACCGTGAATGAAGGCACCTTCAATGCCGATATAAAAGTACCTGCAATACAAGGCACGGAAAATAAAACCCTGGAAAACAGCTTAAATGAAAAATACCTTGAAGAAGGCAAAAGCTTATATGAAGGATTTAATGCTGATATGGAAGAACTAAAGAAAAATGGCGGCGGCCATTTGGGTGTCGATAGTGGATACGAAGTAAAGACCGATACGGACAGAATACTATCCATAGGCCGTTATACGGTAAACACGGTTGCCTCATCATCAACAACAATGGAGTATGATACCATAGATAAGAAAAACGAGATCCTGATTACCTTGCCAAGCTTGTTCAAAGACGATAGCTATGTTGATATTATTAGTGAAAACATTAAAAAGCAGATGGTAGAACAGAATAAAGCGGATAGTGATCAGTACTATTGGGTTGAAGGAATAGAGCAGGACAGTTCAATGGAACTGTTTGAGAAAATTGCAAAGGATCAAAACTTTTATATCAATCCGGAAGGCAAGTTGGTAATTTCCTTTGATAAATATGAGGTTGCTCCAGGATATATGGGAGTTGTGGAATTCGTAATACCAACGGATATCCTGTCAGATGTTTTAGTTAGCAATGAGTATATAAAGTAATCAGTATATAAAGTAATCAGTATATAAAGTAATCAGTATATAAAGTAATCAGTATATAGTAACAAGGTAGGGAGTGGCTTTTAAGAAGCCACTCCCTATTGCGTGCGCCCAGCATGGGCGCAATCTAACCCTATATTATTTATTGTTTTATGCTTCTTCTCATATCACTGTATCCAATCCACACCGTCCAAACATAGGCGCAGGTTTTTGGAATCATAAGCATACCGATCAGTGGGTATA
>CALCDS010000202.1 GCA_937900065.1 uncultured Clostridiaceae bacterium
TATCTACGTTGAACTCCTTGGCAGCAGCATATGCTCCAAGCTTCACTGATCCCCAATGATACCCATAGTTCATCCTGGTTACAATGGCAATATATTTTTTTGCCTCATCATAACCATTCAAAGAACTATCAGCTCTGCATCCGCTTAATACAAATATGCACAGCAATATGATGGAAAACAATTTCAAACTATTTGCTCTTACCATTTTGAAAATCCCCCTCGTTTTCATACTTGTTAAGAGGAAGCCATATATATACCGTTGTCCCGACTTCAATCTCGCTTTCTATTTGAAGCCCGTATTCCTTTCCATAATAGAGTTGTATCCTTTCATGTACGTTTTTCACTCCAACACCTGAACCATTTTTGCTTTTGACATTGCCTGAAAGCAAGCTGTCGAGCGTTTGCTTGTCCATGCCCAATCCATTGTCGCTTATCTTGTATAACAGCTTTCCGTCTTTTATGGATACCGAAATTTTAATAAAACCTTGATCCGGCATATATTCTATTCCGTGATATATTGAGTTTTCAATTATCGGCTGGAGTATCAACTTAATCGTGCTGCACTTGAGCGCTTCTTCTTGGGCATCCATTTCATATTTGAACTTATTTTTATATCTTATGCTCTGTATGACCAGATAGTTTTTAGCATGTTCAAGCTCCTGCCTTACGGAGATTATATTTCTTCCCTTGCTTATGCTTATCCTGAAAAGCCTTGCAAGTGCAACAGTCATAGTTATGACATCTTCTGATTTGCCGTTCTCGGCCATCCATACCACAGAATCCAGGGTATTATAAAGAAAATGGGGATTTATCTGCGCCTGAAGAGCATTGAGCTCGCTTATCCTTTTAGCTTCCTGTTCCAATACTATCTGGCTCATAAGCTGTTTTATCCTTGCGACCATAAGTTTGAACGCCTTAGACAGCTGGGCGACTTCCGTCTCTCCCTTTATATCTATATTTATATCGAATTTGCCTTGCTCAACCATTTTCATGGATTTTTCAAGTTTCTTTATGGGCTGTGAAATCTTAGCAGATGCAAATGCTGATATTGACATCACAAACAGCACTCCAAACACCAAAAGGTAAAGTATATAATTGCCTATATCCTTTTTTATGGCAGCTATTTCATCCATGTAAGCTATGCCGACTATCCTCCATCTGCAGTAATTCACGGTCTCTATTGTAATCAATCGCCTTTCGCCATTATAATTATCAAAATACCTTCCAAAAACATGTTCCCTGACATCATCGAGATTCTCTTTTTTTAAACCTACATTTATCAGCTGCTGTTGAGGGTGGTAAACTATATTGTAATTTGAATCTATTATATACACATATCCTTTTTTCCCGAAATTGACCTTTTGGCAAAGCTGATCTATGGTGCTGAAATTCATATCAACCAAAAGCACGCCCTTGACTTTTTTACCATTTTGGTTGACTGTAACGCCTCTGCTTAAAGAAACAACCCAGCTGTGCTGGCCTTTATAAATATTTTCAACATGGGGTGACGAAAAATAAAGGTTGGCAGGCTCTTTTATTGGAGCCTTGAACCATTCCTGTTCAGTCATGTCCACATCGTCCTTCATCTTGTAAAAAGGGACTCCGGCTAAAAGCTTGCCTTCACTTGAAAACAGGGCCAATGTGACTATATCCTTTCTGGTGTTTAAAATGACATTCATTTGGTCTTTTAGATTGGTGCTTGAAATACCCGCGTCGTTGCGGATTACTTCATTTAAATAATTCGATATTTCCATCATGCTTCTTAGGTAATAATCAAGATTTGTGTTTACCTGGTCTATTATCTGCCTGGTATTGATGATAGCGTTTTGCTCGGCTAAATTTGAAACCTTGCTGTATAAGATCACCCCTATAAATGTCATGGATATTATTGTAATAAGCATAATGGATAAGCTTATTACAAACTGTATGCTTCTTACCTTAAAAGAATCGGTCAAAAATGCAAGCTTGGATTTGACAGTTTCAATAAATTTGTTTTTCAAACCGGCATCCCCTTAATTGGAATTTCTATACTCTGACGGCGATATGCCAAAATTCTTTTTGAAACAATAAC
>CALCDS010000203.1 GCA_937900065.1 uncultured Clostridiaceae bacterium
GCAACCTGTTGGAATTCATTTTCTAATACAAACCAGTGAAGCCTTTCTTTAAGAGTTTCCGATATATAGTCATAGTTAATCGGTCCGTCATCTTGATGCACCCTTACTACAGGAATGTTCTTTACCGGGAATATATTTTTCGTATAAGTTATAGTGCTTCCGCTTATGTCTGTTGTATGTGAGCCTGCGCCTATGACCGTAGCTCTTATTGTTTCCTTTGATCTTTCTATATCAATTTTTTTTGTAATCATGGAATCTTTTATATATCTTCCAAGCAATATTCCTATATCTCCATATTTATAAATGTCTTCTTCATGAGCGCCGCCATATATGTAATTTGCAACCCCCCCGGAAAATGTAATGCAATCGATATTGTAGTTTAATTTAAGTCCCTTATTTGTAATCACTCTTTTATACATGTCCGTCTGTTTCTTTATCCCTACAGATTCTTCAAGAATCAAAACCATCTCTTTGACAACAGCTTCGATATTGTTAAACTCTGCAATCTCCCCAGCCTCTATATCGATCCCACTCTTATCAGCCAGCTCTTTAATTTTGGGAGCAATGTATGTTATCTTATGTGTAGTTTTATCTATTTTAATCAGCCTTCCGCCGATATCAAGGCATCCGGTATCTATAACTTCACCATTTTTAAAAGCTACAAGATTAGTAGTGCCTCCTCCTATATCCATGTTTACCGCAATGCAATTCCTCTTTTGGGATATCAGATTCGTACCGGCTCCCTTTCCGGCTATAATCGATTCAAGATCAGGTCCGGCTGTAGCAACTACAAAATCCCCTGCAAGACCACTCATCTCGTTTAGAACCTTTTTTGCATTTTCCTTTCTTGCAGTTTCACCGGTAATTATTATTGCACCTGTTTCAACATCCGATGGTTTGATACCGGCCTTCCTATATTCGCCTTCTATAATTTTTCTCACCGCGGCTCCATCAATCTCCTGCTGTGAGATCAACGGCGTGAAATATATATCGCTTTCATATATAACTTTTTTATCTACGATATTTATCCTTGGTATGGAAAAACTTGATGCAATATTCTCAAGAGTAATTCTGCTGAAAACAAGTTGTGTCGTAGATGTTCCAATATCGATTCCAACGCTCAATATCTCCTGTTTCAATCTGCCACCCCCCTTCAATGTCTTTCACAAGATCCAAAAAATAAAAGCCTAAAGTTTTTATAAACTTTAGGCTTCATTGCCTCATATAAAGCACATCATCGTGCTTCAAAATTCAATATTCATTATTAATCCTCATTATTTTTAAAATCAAAAACAACCTTTGTTCCTCTATCGCTTGACACCATATTGAGGTCTCCCGACAATTTCTCTTTTACAATGCTCCTCACTATATTGAGCCCCAAACTGTTTGAATCAATTCTCCTAATATTAAACCCTGTTCCATCATCTATCACTGAAATGTTTGAGTATATTTTGCCATTTTCTATACTGATGCGTATATTTCCATTATCCTTGCCTTCAAAAGCATGCTCTATTGAATTTTCAATGAGTTCATTTACTACAAGCGATATGGACGTTGCCATATCCGAATTAACTTTAAAATTATCGCCTATAACTTCGATGTTTATTTGTTTTGACGGATTGCAATCATAAGCTTTAATCTTTTCTATGATTTTCTCTATCACTTTTTTTATATTTACATCATCTATCCCATTCTGTGCAAGTATTTCATGAGTCGCTGCTATGCTCAATATTCTGCTCATGCTTTCTTTAAGAGCTATTTTAGTTGACTCATTCTCTGCCCGGCGCGACTGCAAGTTAAGTAAGCTTGCTATCATCTGGAGATTATTTTTTACCCTGTGGTGTATCTCTTTGAATGCAACTGATTTCAGCATCAGTTCCTTTTCTTGCTGCTTAAACTTTGTTATGTCTTTTATCATCATAAATAGTCCTATCGAATTTGAATCCTGTAGAGCATACTTTACTTGTAATATGTAATTGCTTATATTGACTTCTGAAACACTAAATTTTTCTCTTGATATAATGTCTTCGAATGAATTATCGTCAAGGCGTATATTATTAAAATGCATGCCTACTATCTGGTCTTTATATCCAAGAGTTTTATATAATTGAACAGCAACCGGATTAGCAAACTTTGCAATCCCATCTTTATCAAATATTATTATCGCATCATCAAGATAATTTGTTATGGCTCCTTCATTGCCTGTTAACGAAAGAAGATTATTTGTAAGTTCTTCTGTTGTTTCCGCCAGCATTTCCATATATTTATCTCTATTGATTGCCTCTGTTATGTCTTTTTCAACTATCACAACTCCTATTACACTCTTATCCCTGTTTCTTATAGGCGCTACCGTCTGCCTTACATTGGCATTTTCCTGTGTAACAGCTTTCATATCTTTAGTTGAAATCCCAAGTTCAAGAGTTCTTAATGCAGCCGGCTCATTTTCCCGCAATGCAAGCATACCAACCACACTGTTTTTATACATTGAAGGACGGCTCACCGGTTTTGCTTCAGCTACAACAATAGCTTTATTAGAATTTTTTGTAGGACAGTCTATGAATACATCCGCTTGTGTAAGATCAGATATTATTGGAAGCAATTTAGATATAACTATTATTTTTCTAATATCACCTTTAGAAAGATCAGTGTATGTTTTGCATAAATTTAAAATCACGTCCATTTATATGCACCATAGTATCATATATTTGATGATATTATTATAGTAGAAGCAATATCTTTCATGGAGCACCTTTTATTCATGCTCAATGTTCTAAGCCTTCTAAAGGCTTCTTCTTCACTGATCTTATACTTGTCCATCAATATTCCCTTTGCTTTTTCAATCTTCTTTCTTGCATCAAGCTTATCCATAGCGGTTTGAGCGGCCTTTTTCATTTGTTTTATTTCCTCTGCTTTAGCTATTGCTATTTCAACCGCAGGCAATAAGTTTTTCTCGTCAACCGGTTTTACAACATAGCCAATAACTCGTGCCTCTTTGGCCTTTTGAATGAATTCATCATCGCTATATGCGGTCAAGATAAGAACCGCTCCTGCTAAACTTTCATTATTGATTATCTTTGCAGCAGCAAGCCCATCGATTAATGGCATCTTAATGTCCATAACGACCAAATCGGGTAAATTGCTTCTGCATAATTCAATCGCATCAAATCCATCTGCCGCCTTGCCTACAACATTGTAACCAGACGATTCCAGTATTTCTTTAATATCCATTTTAGTAATAGGATCATCATCGGCTATTACTATATTTTTCATCATATTATCTCCTTAAAATTATTACTACATCATTGTAGCAGAAGGTTCAAAAAATTTTCAAACATTTTATTTGGTTATATTATTTTATATTTAACCATTTTTTTAATTCTTCAATACCCTCATTCTTTACGGAGCTAACTTTAAATATTTTTTTTGCTCCCGCATCAAGTAAAGATCTTTCCGCTTTTTTTATAGATTCTTCATCGTCACATAGATCTATTTTTGTTATAATGCCGATAACTGGTTTTGAAAACATGGAACTGAATTCTGGAGGAAAAATGCTGATCTCATTTGTGCAATCATGCACAAGCGCTATGATATCACAATCAGCGGCTGTAACATTGAGTGCTCTGTAATATCTTACGTTTTCCATGTATTCGCCAGGTGTATCTATCACATCCTCGAAAAAATCTATTGCTTGGGTCTTTTTATAGTCGATAGCTTGATTGTGCAAAGCTTGATATAATGTAGTCTTACCACAACCGGTCCTTCCCACGAACATTACCTTTCCCAAATTACCTCCCCCTATGATTTTGTTATCGGCGATACCGTGAAATTGAGTACATCCCTTAGCAAAGTAATTATGCCATTTAAAGCTGTTTCCACGCTTCCCACATCTCCAACTATAAGTAATGCTCCACTAAATCTATCCATAAAACCTATTTTTACATCTCCTGATTTTGTGGCAATATCACCGGCTATTATTGCAGCTTCACTTGGCGTCAAAGTCAATATTCCAATAGCTTCATTATATTCACCGGATAATCCTAATTTTTTGTAAAGGTCCTTATCAGGATGCGCAATTATATGGGATAAAGTTACTTGTTTTCCAGGAACAAACTCTTCAATTATTCTCCCTTTAGTTTGCAAATCTATCATTCCTTTAGCCTAATAATAATTCAGTCTATTCTTTGGGGAAGATATTTCTGAACAAGTTTTCAACATCTGAAACTTCAGGAACTCTCGGATTGGTTTTTGTACATCTATCTTTAATCGCTGCTTCTGCCATCTCTTTGAGTTTGCCTTCAATATCGCTGTGAGAAATTTTTGGATCTTTTATATATTTTGGAATATCGAGTTTGTTCATCAGTATCTTAACCGCTGCAATCAAGCTTCTGACGCCTTCAAACTGATTGGAAGAAGGAAGCCCCAAGAATTTGGATATTTCGGTATATCTATATGCTGCGCTCGAGGTATCAACATTTCCCTTTAGATTCTTTAGATTTGCATTATACTCTATAACATACGGAAGCAGTAATGCATTTGCTCTTCCATGCGGTATATGAAATTTCCCGCCGAGTGCATGTGCCATACCATGATTAAGTCCAAGTGAAGCATTTGTAAATGCCATACCTGCTATACAGGATGCATTATGCATTTTCATCCTTGCTTCTTCATCATTACCATTTTCATATGCTTTAGGCAAATATTTGAATACAAGCTTTATGGCTTTTTCTGCAAGCGCATCAGAATAGTCGGATGCGCTTGTGGAAACATATGCCTCAATTCCATGGGTAAGCACATCAATACCTGTTTCTGCAGTTATAGTCTTTGGAACCGATTTCACAAGTTCTATATCAAGTACAGCCTCATCAGGTGTCAAATTGTCATCTATGAGAGCATATTTGATGGCTTTCCCCTTATCTGTCACAATACAGAAATTTGTAACTTCTGAACCTGTACCGCTTGTTGTAGGAATTGCTATAAAAAGAGGTTGGCTGACATTATTTTTTAGTTCATTATTTACGTATCTTGAAAAATATCTTATGCCTTTTGCGGAATCGATAGATGAGCCTCCGCCAAGGGCTATTATTAAATCCGGATTGAATCCTACTGCTATCTGTACTCCTTTTATAATAACTTCAACAGGCGGATCAGGAACTACATCTGAAAATATTTTGTATTCAATTTCTGCCTTATCAAGCTGTTCAGTGATTTTATTGACAGTCAAAGATTTAACCATAAATGGATCTGCAACAACGAGAGCCCTCTTGCATTTCAATTCGTTAAGATGATTTAAAGCATTAATACCAAAGTAAACCTTTGGTTTGATATTAAACATATCCATATTATCATGCTCCAATTCGATAAAATATTTTGGTGATTTTTCAATTATGTCTTTCTGACGGCCATCAGATAATACAAAAAATAAGGCAAACTGCCAATTTAAATGCCTTCGGCGAGATATCAAGATAGTTTGTTTTGATATCTCGCCTCGCTGCACAATAAAAAAAGCTTCTTAAAATAATCAATAATTTTTTAAGAAGCTTCATTGCTTTTTTGTTTTTGTACTTCATTGTACAAACATATTTCAATATTTAATTGATTTACTGTACTTCCACATTAAAAAGAAATAATTGCATCACTAAAATATATGTAAA
>CALCDS010000204.1 GCA_937900065.1 uncultured Clostridiaceae bacterium
GACAGAAACAGTAAAGTTACACTCATACACGATTTATATAATTACGATAAATCATGGGATATGCCCAACAATGGCAACATTGCGGTTGATTCCGTTCATAAAAAAATTTACGTATGCGATACAGAGGAAATCTGTATTTATAGTTTAAAAACAGGCAAGAAACTTCAAACGATAAAAGATTTCACTGCAGCAGACTGTATAAGGCTGGATAAAAGCAAAGAACGGTTGTTTGTTCTTGATATTTTGCAGAATGAATTAAAAATATACGGCACTTCTGATTTTCGCTTGATAAGCTGCCATAAGGACATAGGCATAAGACCATGCTCCATCTCTATCGCAGAGGACGGCAAGGATGTTTATATTGCCAATAAAGGAGCCAATGAAGGCAGCTTTATTGGCGGCATATCCATACTGCATCTTGAAAGCAAAGATGTTTCACATATAGATTTTCCCAAAGGATCAATAATAACGGAATTAGAGATGAGTGAAAAGTTTTTGTATGCCATAAATAGCGGATTGCATCAAATAGATGTAATAGATATCTCAAAAAAAGAAAGAGTAGCAAAGATTAACACTAGTTTGCCTGAACCTATGAAAATACGCTTGTCCCATGGACAAAATATATTGCTTGTAACTAACCGAAACGCTTCAGGAAAGGGAGCGCTTGATAGAATAGATATAAATAGAAACACTGTGATTGACACCCTTATATTCAAGAGGGACAACAGTATGCCATATGAAATAGCAATAATAAACCGGGAAAAAACGAAAACAAAGGGACGATCATTTATTTCACTTGATACATCGGATACGCCGTATGTAAAAAATGCAACCACCATACTTGCCAAGAGGATTCTATCTACATATCAGGAGAAAGTTCTTCTAGATGAGGTCATAGTCAATGTACCCTCAAGTATGCTAAATGCATCAAAGGCAGTAAAGGTCATGTTCAGGCAATGCAAGATGCATGAAGGAACCGAGAACAGAAAAGTGCTGGATAACCGGAAGGATTATTCGATAGTGCATTATGATTTTTACATACCTTATAGTATTGAGATAGAATCTGAAGACAAGCAAAAATTCATTATAGAGGAAAAACTGGAAGGTCGGCAGGATGCAACGCTATTTATGCCTGATTGCACAGAACAGAGGGAGATACAAATTGTCATAAGTTCTTTTACTAAATTAAGCAGCAGCCCTGTTATCATAAACAGCAAAATAAAATTTTCGGCAAGCATTTTAATCTCTACAAAAGCGGTTATGGAAGATGTCGTATGCATACCGATTTGCGGCAGCTGCGAATTGCGGCAAAGCAGAGGAGGATATGAATAAAATGACCGGCGATTGCTATATGATTGAAGAAAAGGATGGGACTATATTGGGGTTTCGCTTTAATAAAGAGCTGGGCATATTCTGCCGGGCATATAAAGACAATCGCTGGTCTGATGCAAATACTATTTATCGTGAGAGCCTTGGACATTTTTGTGTTTTACAAAAAAGTGATATAGTTTATCTGTTTTGCCAGGATATTTGCGGCGATATCATACTGTGTATCCTAAAGCAAGGAGAATGGAAGATAAAAAAGCTCATTCATATGGGGCACAGCGTAATCATGCCCATATATATGAGAGCATTTTTTTGCGCAAGAAATATACATCTATTATATAATATAGCTGATGGATATGATTACAAAGAAATGCTGGTCCAACAAGTCATAGAGGATGGCATAAGATGTAATGTGCCGCAGATTGTCACGGAATTGGATTATTATAGTAGATGCCCATATATTTCGGCCCAGGATTGCAATTCCAACATAATCATGCTTAACTCTGTATTTGATGAAGAATATCGGCTTGTCAGCAGAGTCTTTTATCAGGCTGAAAACAGATGGGGCAAGGAAGATGTCATATACAAATCGGCTTTCCCATATATAGATTATGCATTTGTCATTGAAGATGATAAAATGCATTGCCTGTTTATCGCTCAGCATGAGCAGCGGCATAAAGTTGTTTACCATTATAAGAGCAGTAAATCGCGGGAAACCACTGAACTGTTCTTTGCTGAAAAAATAGACTCTTGCATGCTGGTATTATTAAATAAAATATTGTGGGCATTATGGATTTGCGACTGCAAATTATACGGCTGTTTTTCCATAGACAGCGGACAAAGTTTCAGCAAGGCAGAGGTATATATGCGCTTTGAAGAGCATCTGCCGCAAAAGGCATATTATCAGGCATATAAGGAAGATAATCAGTCGATCTGCATGCAAAAACAAATATATGTAATGGATGAAAATGGACAAGTAGGATTTTTTCTTCAAAAACTATTAAAGGATTCTTTGGCAATAGACTTGATTGATGAGAAATGCCTAAAGAATAGGATAGAGAGCAGTAAATGTGAAATAAATGAGCTGAGAGCATATTTCGATAATATATATATGAGATTAAAGATGTTGAAGGAGGAAAAGCAAAAACTGCAGTATGAGCTTATAGGCGTAAGGGAGAGCATCATCTCTTTAAAGGAAGAAGTTGAATACAAAAAAAATGAATTGGCTGCCGTAAAATATCAATTGCATAAGGAAGAAGACATGACAAAGTCTCTCATTGAATATAATGAAAGGTTAAAAAGCAGAAATAAATATTTGGAGCAGAAACTTATGGAGAAGGACAAAAATAATATTGTGATTCAAAAAAGTTTAGATGAAAAAAATAAAGCCTATACTATACTTGAAAAGCAATTTAGTGAAATTATAAATGACAAGGATTTTAACAGAATGCTGTCTATGAAAAAATTGCTGAACGGGAATGCTGAAAAACTAAAATATTTCGTATCTAAATGGCTCTTTGATGATCAGGTAAAATGAAT
>CALCDS010000205.1 GCA_937900065.1 uncultured Clostridiaceae bacterium
ATGTTATGGAAGGACAACTGTCTGAAAGCATACGCTCGGATATCGACGCAGCTTTAAAAAAAGGGCAAAAAGAATTGAAATCGGATATCTTTGGTTTCGGATTTGCATTTTACAGGCAGCATCCGGATTTGTGGCACAGCAAGTATGAGAAAAACTGGCCCGAGGTTTTTCAAGACACACCGGTAAACGTAAATATCGATGCCAAAATAATAAGCACTGGGACCAACATCATGAAGATTTTTGTTAAATAAATCATTTATTCTAATGCATGTTTATATCTTAGTTCACAAATTGCAACAGCGTTTAGGCAATATTCTGTAATATCGCAACAAATAGAATTATGTTAATATGCTTTTGTAAAGAAAAGAGTTTTTACTACATTGAACAAATTGCACAATTGAACTCTTCCTTTGAGTCAAAAGGATAATATTAAAACCGATAGGCTTATGATTATGGATTACAGTTATTTAAATCGATGCATATTCCAAAAGCAAGGTTGTTACAATATAATCTTGATATACATTGAATCAATTTAAGCCTATAAGGCGGCTTTGCATTGATTGTTATGTTATCTTTAAAAATTTATTCACAATATGGTGGGGGAAAGTAGATTGGCAATTTTAACTGCAAGGCAAAAAAACTTAATAAAAGTTATGCTGAATGAAAACGAATATAAACAGATGAAGTTTTATTCCGGCATTTTAAATGTTTCTATCAGGACTTTGTATACCGATATCAACGAGATCAATTCTTTCTTGAAAGAATTTGAAATGATAGTTGAGAAAAAGCCTGGATTGGGGATTAAACTCATTGGAAGAGAGGAAAAGAAAATAAAGCTGCTGAAATCTTTGAAATTTGATGATGAAATGGATACAGTTTATACTCCCAGAGAAAGGCAGCTGGAAATTTTAAGGCTTTTGCTAGTTGAGGAGAAAACATTGACCTATGAAAAGCTGTCAAATTATTTTTTGGTCAGTAAAACATCGATAGCAAAGGATATCAAAGAGATTGTTTCCTCTTTAAATGCAGAAACCTTTTCGATAAAGTCCGATAAAAAGGGAACAAGAATTGCCGGCACTGAAAGCCAAATACAATATTCATTGAAAAAGTATATAAGCTCTCTGCTGGAAGAAAAGAAATGCCTGGGAGAGGAAGACTTTTTCAGGAAAGCTCCGGAAGTTTTGAAAAAATTGTTTCCATCGGAAATTGTAGATATAGTATTCAACACTGTTTCAAAGATTGAAGATACCGTAAATGTCTCACTTCCGGATTATTATTTGAAATCCTTGGTCATCACTTTGATAACATTTATATACAGGCTTTCCAAAGGAAATCATATGCCTGTTGAAAGAAACTTTGTATTTGAAGAGATAAGGACTTTGGAGACTTACCTGGTTGCAAAAAATATACTGGAATTGGTCTCGGGGCAATTACATTTTTCCTACAATGAGTATGATGTGGACTACTTAAACAGGCAGTTGATCGCTCATGGATTGAAACCCGAGCTTAAAAATAAAGTGGAGACGACCAGGTATAAAGAGATCATAACCGGAGCCATAAAGGAAATGGGTGCAATAATGCATGTCGATCTTACAAAGGATAAAAGGCTGTTTGACGGACTGATGTTTCACATAGTCCCGATGGTATACCGCCTCAAGATGGGCATAAAGGTCAAAAATCCTTTATTAAGTGAGATAGAAGAGCAGTACCCGGTCACTCTAAGTGCAACCTGGTATGTGATGTCAAAGATTAAGACTGAACTGGGCGTGACCCTTACAGAAGATGAAGTTGCTTTTATAATGGTGCATTTTCAGGCGGCAATCGATAGAAACACCAGAGCGAAGAAGATATTGGTTGTATGTCCTACAGGCATAGGGACATCCGAATTGATGGCCAACAAGATAAAAAGGATCATACCGGCCCAGGATATCGTTGAAGTCGTGCCGATACGCAAGGTCTATGAAAACAATATAGACAATGTCGACCTCATAATATCCTCGGTTCAGCTGGATATAAAAAAGAAACCGGTCATTTATATTTCGGCATTGGTTTCAAACACTGACTTGAAAAATATTTCTAATTTTTATGCCAATATTTTTTATAGTGATAATACTCAAGAAGATGAAATGGAAAAGTACCATTTTGAATATATTCCAAGGATTTTAGATAAGGATCTTATCTTTACAGATTGCAATTATAAAACTAAAGAAGAATGCCTGCTTAAAATGATAGATGCAGTTAAAAAAAAGAAGGATACATTCTCAGGCTTTAAGGATTCTATTTTAGAGAGGGAAAAGCTTGGAGCGACGGCATTGGATTCAGGTGTTGCAATACCTCATGCTCTCCCGGAGACTGTTAAAAGAAGCAGGCTGGTGATCATGACGCTTAACAATTATATTCGATGGGATGGCAAACACATAAACACGATCATACTGATCTGCATTGCCAAAAAAGATATAAAAAAGGTAAAGAGCATACTATCGGAGATATATAAAATTGTTGAATCAAAAGATAGCATAAATCATTTGTTAATAAGAAAAAGCAAAGAAGAAATATTCGAACTATTAGGAGGAGACAGCAAATGATTGATAAAGATTTGATAGTGCTTGACTCTGACTTATCAAGCAAAGAAGATATCATACGATTTTTAGGAAAGAAGGCGGATAAATTAGGTTATATCACTGATTTGGATGAGTATATAAAAGCTGTGGAAAGAAGAGAAGAAGAGTTTTCAACAGCCGTAGGATATGGAATCAGCATTCCACATGGTAAATCTGAAGCTGTTAAGGAAGAATTCATTGCTTTTATGAGGATGAAAAATCCAATAATATGGGGCGACAAGGTCGACGAACCGGTCAGACTGGTATTTATGATAGGAGTTCCTGAAAGCAAAAAAGGAACAACTCACTTAAAGATTTTAGCTCAGATATGCAAAAAGCTCATGGACAAAGATTTTAGAGAAAGATTATTGAAAGCAGATCAAGAACAAGCTTATGAATTATTGATGAAGATTGGAAAAAATATAGTATCAAAGGAGGAAGCAAAATGAAAGTTGTAGGAGTTACAGCATGCCCGACAGGGATTGCACACACTTATATGGCACAGGAAGCGCTTGAAAAAGAGTGTAAGAAAAGAGGATTTGATTATCATATTGAAACACAGGGAAGCATTGGAATTGAAAATGAACTTTCCCAGGAAGAAATCGATGAAGCAGATATGATTATTTTGGCAGTGAGCATTTCAATTGAAGAAGAGGAAAGGTTCGAAGATAAGCTGGTTTACCATGCAGATGTAAATGAAGCGGTTTCCGATCCTAAATCGGTGATCGATAAAGCAATAGATTTCTATAAAAAAAATAAAAAATAAAGAGGAAGGTAGGGACAAATTATGGCTGATTTTAAAAGCGAAATGAAGAATATTCAAAAATCCTTGTTAACCGGCGTTTCATATATGATGCCGATGGTTGTCGTAGGCGGCATACTGTTAGCTATCTCCCTTACAACCGGTCAAGCTACCAAAGATGGATTTGCGGTTACCAATCCGTTTATGTTGAACCTAAATATACTCGGAAAAGCAGCACTAGCAATGATGGTTCCTGTATTGTCAGGTTATATAGCTTATTCAATTGCAGGGCGTCCGGGCTTGACTCCTGGTTTTGTTTTAGGATATATAGCTAATAATACTGTCGGAGCTTCAGGTGCTAAAACCGGATTCTTAGGTGCACTGCTCTTAGGTATTGTAGCCGGTTATTTTGTAAAATGGATGAAATCATGGAAAGTTCATCCGTCTATAAGAGCCATTATGCCTATTTTGATCATTCCAATAGTTTCAACAGGAGTTATCGGTTTGTTGTACATTTATATTATTGCAGTACCATTGACTTCATTTACAAATATGTTATTTGCATTCTTAAAAAATTTAAATGGTACAAACAAGATCTTATTGGCAATCGCTATCGGACTTATGAATGCATTTGATATGGGCGGTCCGGTCACCAAAACCGTAACAATGTTCACTATAGGACTTATGAGTGAAGGAATTTACGGGCCAAACGGAATTTACCGTGTTTGCCCTGGAATACCGCCGATGGGAATTTTCTTATCGACTATGTTATTTAGAAACAAATGGACAGATGCAGACCGCGCGGCTGCAAAAACGACAGGATTGATGGGCTTTATGGGGATAACTGAAGGAGCTATTCCGTTTGTAGTAGCCGATATCAAACATACCTTGCCGGCAACAATGATTGGGACAGCCGTTGGAGCTGTAATTGCAGCAATCGGAAATGTAAAGTCTCCTGTTCCACATGGAAGCTTCATTACTTTACCGGTTGTAGAAGGCAAGCTTTGGTTTACTATAGCAATAATCGTCGGGACAGTTGTTACGGCTGTGTTGCTTGGAATATTAAAACCAAGGATCAGTGAGGCAAAGAAGGAATAAAAGTTACTGCCTTGATTGATTTTATAATCAGTCCATAGTTTGTGCTATGGGCTGATTATAATTATGTTTCATAGAAGAATGTTCATAGCTTAATCATAAGGAGGGCAAAAGAGTGGCGAATAAAAACATATTCAAGAATTCTTTACTTGTTTCCAATATTTTTGACCCGCTGACACATGAAACAGATTCTCTAAAGAAACTTTATAGAGACTTATCAGGTAGTTCAAGATATCAGGGTATTGAGACCAGATTGATAAGGGATGAGCTTTTGATAAATGAGTTCAATTCGCTAAATCAAAAAGCACGATGGAATGTGACTTATTGGATTACAGGTGAGATGTCCAGGGCTAAATTAAATCCATCGAGCATCGATGAAAATTTGAGAGATAAGACTGCCCATGAAATATATAAATCGATCGATATTGCAGCTTTGACCAAGTGTGACTTCATAGGCATAGCAAGCGGCCGCTGTGAAGATGAAAACCGCAGGACCGAGCAGATTGGACAGTTTCAAAAAACAGTTTGTCAAGCACTTGATTATATTCAAAGCAAAGCCTATCCAATCAAGTTGGTATTTGAACCCTTGGATACATTTGCCCATAAAAAGAATGTGCTGGGAAATACTGATAACGTATATGGTTTTTTAAACCGTTTTCCGGAGAATATAACCAAAACAAAAAAATTATCGATTTGCTGGGACAGTGCGCATTTTGCTTTAAATGAAGATGATTTTAACTACTCCATCAATAAGCTTTCTCCATATATTTCCAGAGTACATTTTGCTGATGCAATACTGGATAAAGAAGATAAATCATATGGGGACTGGCATAGAAATTTCGACCAAAATGGTTTTATGAATGAGAGCGTGGCAGCTTCTATTTTAAAGCAACTCATTGAGTCCGGATCTCACCAGGATGAAATCTATGTTTCTGTTGAAATCAGGGAGCATGATATAAATAATGTCTGGAATTTGGAGGAGCAGAGTTTTCGCTTTTTGGAATCTGCAATTAAAGCAGCCTGTGACTGACATGGAAGAGGACAGTATGCATAAGAATTTAAATAATTTAAAGAGGTAAATCGTATGGACCAAAAAATAGTGATCATCGGCGCAGGACAGACCGGACGCGGATTTATAGCCCGTTTGATGAAACAATCGGGTCAAATGTTTGCTTTTATTGATTGCAACAGAGAATTGGTGGATTTGCTAAACAGAAAAAAGCGATATGAGATTTCATTTTATTCTGCGCAAAAACCAGTTCAGATAGATGGTTTTGCTGCGTTTTGCACGGATGATAAACAGGCTGTAAAAGTTTTATCAGAGGCGGATATTGTATTTACTGCCGTAGGTGAACAGAATCTGGATAAGCTTATACCCTTGATTGATAAATCATTAAAAGAAAGAAAAAATCCAAATAAGATGATAATCGTAACATGTGAAAACGGAACGTCTCCCAAATCAAAATTATCCATGTTTGAGAATCAGGTTAATCTGTCCGAATCGATAATATTTTGCACAACATTGGCAAAAGCTAAAAATAGCTTGGATATACTGTCGCAATATATTGATTATTTACCATATGATTTGGAACCGTTATCGACCAAACTCGATTTTTATGGAATGGTGCCGGTCGATGATTTTAGCGGGCTGATCCATCGCAAGATATATACCTATAATTGTTTGAGCGCTGCTATTGCATATCCGGGATATTATAAAGGCTATAAAAATTATGCGGATGCGGCAAATGATAAAGACATATTGAAAATTACCGATTCGATCGCAGAGAATTTAAATCTGTGCATCTCCCGGGAATTCAATGTAAGCAGCAGTGAACAAGAGCAGTTTACACTTATGGCATTGAATAAGTTCAGGAACACAAAAATCATTGATACCATTGAAAGAAATGCAAGGGATATCAAACGCAAGCTGGGTAAAAATGAACGAATGATCATGCCTGTGATACTTATGAAAAAATACAATTGTTCTATAAAATTGATGGAGCTGGTTATTGCATGTGCGATTTATTACGGCTGCAGCAAATCTTCCGATAAGACAAATGAAAAGGAATCGCTCTTTAAGGATTTAAAACAGTATTTGCCTTTGAATATTGTTGATGAAATCGATCAAATATATAATCAGTTGATTGCCCGCAGGCAATTATCAGATATGATAAGCGCTTGCATTTTGTAGACATCTCTATTCAGGCTTTGTTTAAGGCATGTTGATTTTTTGAGCATCCCGTTCGCCCGTTCACGCTTTTTAAGTTCTAAGGCGAGATTGCCTTGCTTATCAAGA
>CALCDS010000206.1 GCA_937900065.1 uncultured Clostridiaceae bacterium
AATTTGTATATTCATGCAGAGTAACCGGATAAAAAAAGGTGTGCTGCACAATAAACTATTTATTTATTGTGCAGCACACTCATTTACTAGAACATGGCTTAGCGCTTTTTATTTCTCCTAAATAAAGATAAATTCACGCCTATTATTATAAGGCCCCCCAATATAATAAGCAGCTTCCCAGGTGTCATCCATACCACCCCTCGCATTTAGTAACTTATTTTATCTTTCATATAAAAAATTATCATCTTACAACAATATTGTAAATCCTATTAGGCACATATATCTCTTTCAATATGCTCTTACCCTGTATGAGATTTTTTATTTCAGATTGGGCCATGACCTTCTCATGCACTGAATCCTTTGTTTCATTTAGCTTAATCATCAATTTTGATCTTACCCTGCCGTTTATCTGTATTGCAATTTCAACATCGTTTTCAATGGTTTTGGATTCATCCCACGCAGGCCATTTTTGGTTGTATAGCCTGCCTTTGAAGCCTAAACTTTGCCAAAGCTCTTCGGTTATATGCGGTGCGACAGGATTTAAAAGCGCCAGAAACGTTCCCATTTCCCCTTTGGTAACTCTTCCTAGTGCATAAAAATCATTTATTAAAGACATCATGGCAGCAATCGCTGTATTATATTTCATCTGTTCGTAATCTTGGCTTACCTTTTTGATAGTCTGGTTCATCCTGACTTCAAGCTCTTTTGAATAAGAATCCCCGTCCACTATCATATCCTGGAGTTTCCATACCCTCTCTAAGAATCTCCGGCATCCCTTTACGCCTTGCTGCGACCATGAAGCACTCTGATCAAAAGCTCCTATGAACATTTCATATGTCCTTAAAGTATCTGCTCCAAACTCGTTTACTATATCATCAGGGTTTATGACATTTCCCCTTGATTTGGACATCTTTTCATTGTTCTCACCCAATATCATGCCGTGGGATGTGCGCTTCTGATATGGTTCTATTGTAGGCACATATCCCAAATCATATAGGAACTTGTGCCAAAACCTTGAATAAAGAAGATGAAGCGTGGTATGTTCCATACCTCCGTTATACCAGTCCACTGGCAGCCAGTATTTTAATTCTTCCTCTGATGCAAAAGCTTTATCATTATGAGGGTCTGTGTACCTTAGGAAATACCATGACGAGCCTGCCCACTGCGGCATTGTATCGGTTTCCCTTTCTGCAGGGCCTCCGCACTTGGGACAAATAGTATTGACCCAGTCTTTCATAGCGGCAAGCGGCGACTCTCCGTTTTCACCCGGCATATAATTTTCTATATCGGGAAGGGTCAAGGGGAGCTCTTCCTCAGGAATTGGAACCCATCCGCATTTTTCACAGTGAACCAGGGGTATCGGTTCACCCCAATATCTTTGACGGGAGAACACCCAGTCCCTCAATTTATAATTAACTTTCTTTTTTCCGATTTTCTTCTCTTCAAGCCATTCTATTATTCTTTTTTTGGCGTCTTTAACTTCCATACCGTTTAGGAAATCCGAGTTTACAAGCGTCCCGGTTTCAGTATTCGTATACGCCGCTTTATCCACATTGCCGCCTTTTACTACCTCGATTATCGGAAGATTGAACTTTTTTGCGAATTCCCAGTCTCTTTCATCATGCGCAGGCACAGCCATTATTGCACCTGTACCATATGACATGAGTACGTAATCAGATATCCATACCGGTATTTCTTTTCCTGTTACCGGATTTATTGCATTTATGCCTTTAAGAGGGACACCTGTTTTCTCTTTGGCAAGTTCGGTCCTTTCAAAATCGGATTTGTGGCTCGCGATTTCACGATATTCTAAAACCTCATCCCAATTTTTAATAATGCCTTTGTATTTGTCAATCAAAGGATGCTCCGGGGACAATACCATATAGCTTGCTCCAAAGAGCGTGTCAGGGCGGGTTGTGAATATCCTTATGCTATCTTCCAATCCCGATATTTTAAAATCGACTTCCGCTCCTTCGGAACGCCCTATCCAATTGCGCTGCTGAGTTTTTACCTTTTCAATAAAATCAACTTTATCAAGGTCGTCTAGAAGTTTTTCAGCGTAATCGGTTATTTTAAGCATCCACTGCTTCTTGATCTTCCTTACTACCTCTCCTCCGCACCTCTCGCATACTCCGTTTACAACCTCTTCATTAGCCAGCCCCACCTTGCACTGTGTGCACCAATTTATAGGCATCTCGGCCTTATATGCCAAACCATGCTTAAAAAGCTTTAAAAATATCCATTGGGTCCATTTATAATATGAAGGATCTGTAGTATTGATCTCCCTTGACCAGTCAAATGAGTAACCCAGTGATTTAAGCTGGGCTTTAAACCTTGATATGTTCCTTTCGGTAACTATCTTGGGATGTATCTTATTCTTTATAGCGTAATTCTCAGTAGGAAGTCCGAATGCATCCCAACCCATAGGAAAGAGCACATTATATCCTTCCATCCTTCTCTTTCTTGCTATGATATCCATAGCCGTATATGGCCTTGGATGGCCGACATGGAGCCCCTGGCCCGAAGGATATGGAAACTCGACCAGAACATAATACTTGGGCTTTGATTTATCCTCTCCGGCCTTGAAAGCTTCTTCCCTGTCCCATATATCTTGCCACTTCTTTTCTATTTTCTTTGGATCATATTCATTCACAGCCATTTTTTCCTCCTTATATTGACGAATTAAAAAATCTTTCGCCCTGCTAGAGGCGAAAGATTTCCGCGGTACCACCCTAATTGGCAGCAATGCGCTGCCCACTTTTATTTATAACGGAATATACCCGGTAGGACTGATTTATTTTCATCCAAACGGCTCCAGGACGAGTTCGGAATCCTCAGATACCGCTTTCCACCATACAGCGGCTCTCTTAAAACTGATTGCATCCTAATGCTTCCATTCACAGCCTTTATCGATTTATAACGCAATTGTATTTTATCAGATTGAATTCTAAAAATCAACTTGGGTCCACTGTCTTGGATTATGCTGATTCCAAAGCGAGTTCCATCATTTGAGTAAACGAATTCTGCCTTTCTTCAGATGTTGTTTCCTCACCATTTACAAGCGAGTCCGACACCGTTAAAATGCAAAGTGCGTTTGCTCCGGCAAAAGCCGCATTCATATATAATGCCGCAGCCTCCATCTCAACCGCCAGTACGCCCATCTTTGCCCACTTTCTCCACGAATCCGACGCATCATAAAATGTATCCGAAGACAGTATATTGCCGACCCTTACTTTAATACCCTTTTTATCTGCAATATCCACAACCTTTTTGACAAGATCATATGATGCGGTTGGAGCATATGTGCCGGGCAAGCCGTACTGGATAGCATAATTGGAATTGGTTGACGCCGACAATCCAATAACTATATCATGGACCTTCAAATCAGGCTGCATTGATCCGCAAGAACCTATGCGTATCAAATTTTTGACCTTATAAAAGTTTATCAGCTCGTATGAATAAATACCTATTGAAGGCATTCCCATCCCTGTGCCCATGACGGAAATTTTCTTGCCTTTGTATGTACCCGTGTATCCGAACATATTCCTTACTGCATTGAACTGCACTGCATCATCCAAGTAATTTTCGGCTATGTATTTTGCCCTCAGCGGATCTCCAGGCAATAGAACGGTTTCCGCAATCATGCCTTCTTTACTCACATTTATGTGCGGTGTTGGAATCATTATATCACTCCTTCAATAAAATTTATCTTCCTTTAAAAACGCATTGACCTTTGAGCATTCGCATCTTGTTCATGCTCTTTAAGCTTACATTATACAGTTCATACATCTCAATTATACAATAAAAATTCAGGACGGTTAAACAAATATTGCATACAATACATAAAGCTGTCAACCGTCCATGACTTTACTCATATGATATCGCCATGTTTCCCATGGAATTCCATATGGTTTTGAATGTATTTTTATCAACTGCTTGATTTTTGACTCCATTATATGGATTGTTTATATAGCAATTTTCATTATCATATCCTACGAGTACCACTGCATGCTCATCAAAGGCTGCTCTGATCTTCTTTTCACCCTTATTCCATTCATCATATTTGTCCGGAGGATTTAAATCGACCGTTATCCATACTATGACCGGCTTTTTGTTTTCAAGATATCCTGTCAATGACTCAAAGGTCTGGTTTGTAAGATTGACCGCTCTGCCCGGCATATACTGATCCATAAGTTCCATCAATGGACCCGGGTATACCGCAAATCCCATCTCCTTTCCGGTTATATCTCCCACAAACCCGTAATTTGGATCGCCCCAGCTTATTATGTCTTCACCATCTATCACTAAAGGCGTCTCATCCTTTCTTATATTTTGGGATAGTGTGATTTTGTCGACCTTTACTCCAGCATATTGAAGCAGCATAGCCAAACTTGTAACTTCGCACCCGTTTTTAAGCTCCGGTTTTTGAGGAATTATGGGAACGTCAAGCAAGATTTTTTTTGAGGCAGTCTGCCCTTTAGGACTGTCCTTACTATACTGCATCGGTTTATTGCTGTCCGGGCACCCGCTTAAAAATAAGGATATGATCAAAATCGCTATAAGACGCAATTTCATGTCGGTAAACATAGATATATTTTCATAGCATAACCTCCAAAATTATATGCCGGCATTATATAGTATTTCCACAATGCCGGCATATAATTTTTCATTTAATTGGTTGAATTGCCAAATTACTTCAAAGCTTTACGAGCCGTATTGATCCTGTCTGGACCGGTCAAATGATAAACATCTGCACCGGCAACTAAAACATCATAATCTTCAGGCCCTCCGATTATATAATAAGCCTTGGACTTATTTTCGTTCCTATGGGCTTCAAAAATTTCCCTTAATATCACACTGCACTGCAGCTTGTAAGCTGTCAGCGTCGCAGCAGCCCAGTCTCCATCGCCATATGATATAACAAGCCTTTCCATCATATCACCTTCCAATTCTTCTATCCATCTGATACCTGTCTGCTCAAGCATTGCCTTTGCAATTGCCCTCGCGACATCATCTTGTTCATGCTTTTCATCGATCTGCTTTGAATCTTTAGTATCGAGAAAAGCATATTCTGCAATCACGCTCGGCGCATTTACCATCCGTATTATGGCATAGTAATCCCGGCCGTCCTCTCCCAGCCTGTAAAATATGCGGTGTTTGTTCTGGCCCAGCTTGTCAAACTCGGATGCAATCCTGTTTGCAAGCTCAAGCGAGGCAGTCTTTGATTTGGAATATATCAGATCATAGCCATCCCCTCCGCCTGCATTTTGATGGGTGCTGACTACATAATCAGGTCTAAAAGCATTGATCATGCCAGGCCTGCTGTTTAATGGAACCGTGATATCGCCTGCTCTGGTAATTCCGCATATCTGACCGTGCCGCTCTATATGATGTTTTATCTTTAAACCCACGTAAAGGTTTATATCCTTTTCTACCAAATTGTTGGCAGTAGCTCCTGGATCAGCCCCTCCATGGCCGTTGTCGATCCAGAATCTGGCCATAATCCATCCCCTTCTTTCCATATAAAATTTCCGATAAAAGTATCGGACGATTCATTTTACAAAAGATTTTTCGTTCCCGATACATTTTATTGAGATATAATCCAATCCGTGCTATTTTAGATGCTGTTGGCATGTTGTATCATTTTAAATTGCAGAGTATCCAACGGGTATCCTGTTTGAAGAACCATATCTCGCATTTATGCCTCACGCCGTTTAAAGTTATATCGCATATAAATTCCATACGTATATTGTTGTTCACCTTTAACAAAGAGCTGCCTATTTGCACAGACTCTCTTCCATCCTCTGTCTCAATTTTGAAACGCAAAGGATTTACTCTTCCATCATCCGAAAACTGTGCCAAAACCGCAATCGGCTTATTGATCATATCCATTACTCCTTAATTCTTTAATCCATGTCTCAAACATGGTGAATATTTTTTTGAGGCATGCTTTAATTTGAAACCATTCAACAGATTCAAGCCTATATGTAATATTTTAACATTGATTTGAATTTTAGTACAATCACATACACTGCAAATAGCAGATTATAGCGGGGCGCAGCGAGATAAATCACGCTCCGCCCCGCTATAAGGATTACTGAAATTCTTTTATGATAGTTCCTGCTGCTCTAAGGAGGCAGCCGGCATTTCTGTCAGATTTCTTGTTATGCCTATTTCATTTGTCTGCATGCAATCGCAATTGCAGAGTATGCCTGATCTGCCACATATGCATGTGCATACATTTGCTCTTGGCGTAATATTTCCTACATTCGGAATTGCCATAATCAACCCCTCCTTTTCTACCCTTAATACAGTATATTAACATTTCGACATATAAAGACACTTTCCAAATACAAAAATGCTTTAATATTTTGGCAGTGTCAAATTTTAAATTGATCGCAATTTTTATTGTATGAATCCTATGCATTTTATTTACCGGCATCGTTGATAAGTTGTATATAAAAAACAAAGCACTATATTTTTAAATGTCATTAAAAATATAGTGCTTGATCCCAGAATAATACAACATCCATATTTATATATAAATACTTTGGCTGCCGAGGCAGGACTCGAACCTACACGTCCCTGATCCAGAGTCAGGTGCCTTACCAATTTGGCTACTCGGCATCAATTCTTGCGACATTGTTTATTATATATTGTATTGATGTAAAAATCAACACCTTTTTTCTATTATATATTCTACAAACCTTTCCAAAGCAGAATCGTCGCCTTGTACGTCAAGAATCAATCCGTCTTTTTCATATCGTTCCGATAAAACCATGCATTCATCATATATTGATGATTTTATGCGCATTTTATCATAAGGTATCTTGATTGTCACGGTTTTTATGTTTGAAAAAAGTTTATTCTCAATGGCAGACAGCAAGTCTTTTATACCATTTCCATTTAAGGCGGATACTTCAACTGTATCTGAAAGTTTTTTGCTTAGCAATGATAGCGTATCCTTATCCCTTAGTTTATCGATTTTATTGAGAGCTATTATGATGGGCTTATCAAGAGCATTGAGCTGCCCAAGCACTGAGTTCACGGCATCTATCTGATCATTTGCATTTTCTGCGCAGGAGTCCACGACATGGACCAGCAAATCCGAATATACTACTTCTTCAAGTGTAGCCCTGAATGCGTCGATCAAATCATGGGGAAGTTTTCTTATAAACCCTACCGTATCCGAAATCAACACCTCATGTCCTTCAGGAAGCCTTATGAGCCTTGTTGTCGGGTCAAGCGTTGCAAAAAGCATGTCTGCCTCAAGAACGCTTTCTTTTTTGGGAGAAGCTTCAGAAGGATACATACGCGACATTGTATTTCTCATGGTCGACTTTCCGGAGTTTGTATATCCAACCAGTGAAACTACAGGTATCATAGATTTTCTTCGTCTTGCCCTCTGCGTATTCCTTACTTTTATTATATCTTCCAAATCTTTTTCAAGCTCATTTATTCTTTCCCTTATATGCCTTCTATCGGTTTCAAGCTTCTTTTCGCCAGGTCCCCTGGTTCCTATGCCTCCTCCGGTCCTTGACAGCACTTTCCCAAGCCCGATAAGTCTGTGCATCCTGTATTTAAGCTGGGCAAGTTCAACCTGAAGTTTTCCTTCCCTTGTTTGAGCCCTGCTTGCAAATATATCCAATATCAGCGTTGTCCTGTCTATGACTTTTGCTCCGGTTATCTCCTCAAGATTTTTTACCTGGGCTCCTGAAAGCTCGTCATCAAATATTATAGTATCCACATCATATCCCTGGCACATCAATGATAGTTCGTTTGCTTTTCCATGACCTATATAATAAGCCGGATCAACATTCGGCCTGGTTTGAAGCATCCTCCCTACGGTTTCAGCCCCTGCGGTATCGGCAAGCTGGGACAGCTCTTCCATAAGATCATCACTGCTCCCGCCTCCCCCTTGAAGTTTCAAACCTACAAGAAGTGCCCTCTCCTTTTTATTTTTGCCGATTTCCTCTGGCATAGATGTTTCTATTCTTTTTTCAATATCCAACACAGTGTTTAGAATACTCATATTCTCAATCTCGCTTTTGCCAAAAGGGCCGCGTATGGTATAATCACTGCCAAGGACTCCATTCATAGGTTTAAGGTAAGCTATGTATATGTCTTTTACACTCCCTGATTCTACGCCGACTGCCGCCATGGCATCCAGCCTTAGATTTACCAAGGCTGATAAGTCAACCTTTGAAAGTTTTCCCGAAGCATTAGGATGAGTATGTATGCACCTTATTCCGGAAAGCCTCCTTATCCCTCTTCTTAAGTCCATATCAAGTACGTGCACTGTAAAGCTGTCTCCGATCGTCACATCGAGCAGCTTGCCCCTCCGGTTTATGAATATTGATATCTCCCTTTTTATATTTTCGGTAACATCGATCAATGTATCAAGGATATCGCCTGATACGAATCCGCCTGACCGACACTCCAAATCATATAGGCCTTCAAGTTTTTCCAAGTATACATCTTTTATGCCGCTTATATTTCCATTAACTCTCATATAAATCAGTCTCCTGCATGATATTGTACTATATTGTACCAATATAGTTTATCATATCCCATTCAATTACTTAATATATAAAAAAAATTTATATTGGTCCTTTTTGGATTATTTCATCGATATTGACATTTTTTTAAAAAACGAATAGCATAATTGTTAACTGGATAAAAATTAATTGTTTACAATGGAGGTATAATATGAAAATCAATACAAAAGAAATGGTACTGACTGCCCTATTTACTGCACTTACAGTTGCCGGAGCAAAGCTCAACCTCATGCTCCCTAACATACCGGTGACGCTCCAGACAGCCATAGTCATGCTTGCAGGTTGTATCGGAGGCAAAAAGGTTGCCTTTTTAAGCCAGGTTTTATACATAGTCGCAGGGCTCATTGGGATACCGGTTTTTGCGATGCCTGACGCAGGGCCGGCATACGTGCTCAAACCCTCTTTCGGATACATAATAGGCTTTACAGCCGCAGCCTACATAATAGGACTCATAATAGAAAAGTCGCGCAAAAGCATCATTTCGTTCATAGCGGCAAACATGGCAGGCATTGCAGTCATTTATTTTTTCGGAGTGATTTATATTTATCTTCTGATGAACCTGTACATGGGAAAACATATCAATATGCTTAAAGCAATCTCTATCGGGCTGGCACCTTTTATAATAAAGGATATTATAATCGCATTCGTATTATCTTTTATTTGCCGGAAAATATACTTCACTTTAAAAAATACTGTTCACGATTGATAAATAAAATATAGATGCTTATTCTAAAGACAAGCTACCGTTTTAAATACCTTTGCAAAATACAACGGCAGCTTGTTTTGATATTTCGCTTCATAATAAAAGCGACCGTTCATTTTGCATTTCAAAGGCCGGCAATCCTCCATAGGCAATATTATTGTTTCTGCATTCCCACACTAATGATATAATAGTTTATGGCAATTCGTAGATACTATCAGGATTCTCAAAATCAACATCTTCGTTAAATAAAGCTTAAATTTTAACTTAAAAAGCAGGAGGATTGATCATGGGCATAATATATTTTGACAATAGTGCAACAACAAAGCCCCACAGGGAAGTCATAGATGAAGTTGCAGAATGCATGGAAAACCATTTTGCAAATCCATCCTCTGCCCACAGGCTCGGCCTTGATGCCGAGAAAAAAGTAAAGGTTGCAAGGGAAAGAGTCGCAAGGCTTATAGGCTCCAGTCCTGAACATATAATATTCACATCCGGGGGAAGCGAGGCAAACAATACCGCAATAAGAGGGGTCGTATCTCCGGGAGATCATATCATAACTTCAAAAATCGAGCACCCGAGCGTTATGAAAACAATGCAGTTCCTGGAAAAGGAAGGATGCGAAGTTTCATATATAGGCGTGGACAGCCGGGGAATAATAAATATGGAAGAGCTAAAAGGCGCGATAAAAGAAAATACCAAGCTTGTATCCATAATGCATGTAAACAATGAAACCGGAACAATACAGCCAATCTACGATATAGTAAAAGCTGTAAAGGAAAAAAACAAAAGAGCAAAGATACACACGGACTGCGTTCAATCAGCCGGAAAAATCAAAATCGACGTAGAAAAATTAGGGATCGATATGGCCTCTTTAAGCGCTCATAAAATCCACGGCCCTAAGGGCGTAGGAGCTCTGTATATAAGAGAAAACCAGGCATTAAGACCTTTGATATACGGAGGCGGACAGGAAATGGATTTAAGGTCGGGAACTGAAAATGTTCCGGGCATATCCGGATTCGGCCTCGCAGCCAAGATGATTTCAGATGATATGGAAGGGAAAATAAAACATGTAAATGAAGTAAAATCCCATTTCATAGACAGGATTTCCGAAATCGATGGAGCCGTGGTAAACAGCCCTGCAGATGACTTCCATTTAGGAAATATACTGAACATCTCATTTTTAGGCGTAAAAGGCGAAGTGCTTCTTCATGCTCTTGAGGATTACGATATTTTTGTGTCAACAGGCTCGGCCTGTTCCGCCAGAAGAGCACATAAGAATTATGTGCTGCCCGCAATAGGCTTAAAGCCATGCTATGTGGAAAGCGCGGTAAGGTTCAGCTTTTCATATTTGAATACCATAGATGAGGTCGACTACACTATAGAAAAGTTAAAAACTATCCTAAGTTTTTTAAGGAGAATAAAAAAATGAAAAGGTTGCTTATAAAATATTCAAGTGAAATCTCATTAAAGGGACTGAACCGAGGTTCATTCGAAAATCTGCTCATACACAACATCAAAAAAGCCATAGGAAACAGCGCAAATGTAATAAAGGATTACGGCAGGATGTATATAGATATTGACGGCGACAGCGATGATGAAGTTTCTGAAATGGTAAAGAAAATATGCAAGGTTTTCGGCGTGCTCTCGGTCGGCGTCGCCGATGTTGTTGAGAAGGATATAATAAAAATAGGAGAATGTGCATCAGCCCAGCTTAAATGCATGCCTGATGTTAAAACTTTTAAAGTCGTGACCAAGCGCGGAGATAAAAAATTCCCTTTGAATTCTATGCAAATCTCAAGCAAGGTCGGCGCAATCGTGCTTGACAATGTTCCAAGCATAAAAGTCGACATACACAATCCGGAATTGATAATCAATGTTGAAGTAAGGGATAATGCATATGTTTACTTAAAGGAATACAAAGCCCAGGCTGGAATGCCCTATAGGAGCGCGGGCAAGGGGATACTTCTCCTTTCAGGCGGAATCGACAGCCCTGTTGCAGGATATATGATGGCAAAGCGCGGCCTTGAGATCGTGGCAGTATACTACCACAGCCATCCTTATACCAGCGAAAGGGCAAAACAAAAGGTGATCGACCTTGCAAGCAAGCTCTCCGAATATACCGGCTCTATAAAACTTTATGTGGTCCCGTTCACGAAGATACAAATGGATATAATAGAAAAATGCCGTGAGGATGAGCTTACAATAATAATGAGAAGATTCATGATGGCCATAGCCGGCCGTATCGCTAAAAAGGAAGGCGCTCTTTCACTTGTTACAGGCGAAAGCCTCGGCCAGGTGGCAAGCCAAACCTTAGAGAGCATGTATGTGACCGATAAAGTCGTGGATATGCCGGTATTTCGCCCGCTTGTCGGGATGGATAAGATTGAGATAATGGATATTTCCCGCAGGATAGGCACTTATGACATATCGATACTCCCATATGAGGACTGCTGCACCATATTTGTCCCAAAACATCCTAAAACAAAGCCAAGACTTTCTGACGTGGAATCTTCCGAAAAAGCATTGGATAAGGAAAATCTAATAAACGATGCTGTGGAAAACTCTGAAATAATAAAGCTTGGAGAAAATGGTGAGCAAATCATATCTAAAATGTAAGGTAATTTTAAAAATAGTGCATGCGTATTTATAATTAAGAATTTAAATTTGGCGGCTGCTGTTTGAATAAAATGTTGGGGAATGTTT
>CALCDS010000207.1 GCA_937900065.1 uncultured Clostridiaceae bacterium
AAACATTTATAAATCTGAAATAAAAGAAAAACATGACTCTTACGATCAGGAATGCTTAAACAAAGAACAAACTTTATATTTATTTTATTTTCCATCTGAATAGTATTTGCCAGACGAACCATGCTTACGCCCAATTTCAATGCGCCATCGTGAGGTCCAGCATGTGCAATCACAAATCCGGGTTCAAAAACAATATATGGACCATTTTCATGAATCAATTGAATCATAGTTTCGATATAAGAAGACGTAATATATCCCTTGTTCAGTAAAATATCCCCGGATATACGCAATGCGTCTTCCAATGTTTTTGTTTTTGCATCAAGCATAATATGCTCTGGCTTTAACATTTTATAAAAATATGATTTTTCATTTGTTTCCGGCCCACGCATGTAGCGTTTATTTAATGCATTGATATGTTTAACTGAATCATCATGTTCTGACGTAATCATTTGGTACTCTTTTATATAATTTTGAATTCTACTTATTACGGTTTTTTGCTTTGAGAGTTTATTGATTTTATGAAGAAATTCTTGCATCTTATCTAAATCTTTCTGTAAAAACATTGGACTGACAACGACAACTGGCAGCTTAACATTTTCTAGAGGAACAGTCGAAATGATAAAATCTGCATTAATATCATTTTTATAATTTACCATATAGGCTGGGAGCAAATCATCTATTGCCACGTTAAAATATTTAACGATTCTAGCTTTTAGCAGGAGTGAAGCGCAATTACCGTTTGGGCAAACTAAAATACAATGCAATGACCTATTCAAATTTTTATTGGCTTCTACAATAGCCGCAAAGTGCATAACAATATAAGACATCTCATTATCGCTTATCTTTTTATCGTTTATCTCTTCAATTATATGTATATTTTTTCTCACAGAAGCGAAAATATCAGGATAAATTATTTCCAGTTCATTGTAAAAAGGATTGGGTTGAAGATTTAAATCTGCTTTCAAACTGGAAAGCGTCGAAATTATATGATTGCATAAAAGATTATAGTTTTGATATCTCACTTGCTGCAAAATATCCAAATCCGCGCATACATTCCAAATAAAAGCAAGAATTTTTATCTGTTCGTCTCCTTCGGATTCACAATTTTCATATTCCTTTCCCTGTTCAAAAACTTCCTCTAATGTCTTGTTAAATGCACTTAACTCAGAATCATTAATTTCTTCTTTTGGAAAATAATTTTTTGATAATTGTTCCAATAAAAGTCTATATCTCTGATCAACTGTTTGAGTAATCCGCTCTTGTAATTTATGTCCTTGTTGAATTCTATTAATAATTATCAAAATAGTATTTAAAATTTTCTTGAAAGATTTATCAGTAAAAGGAAGCTTCCCCTGTTCTATCTGATTGACTATTTGCAAATAAATTAAATTGATATCAACATTTCCTGCAATTTGTTTATCCAATAACATGATATACGTTCGGTTGCTGCTTAAAAATTCCTGATTGACTATATCATTTAAGTATCTTCGCACTTGTTTTTCTGTGCCCAAGATTCTAAAACCATAGTTGGTTTTAGAATCTAATTTTAAGTTATACTTTCGAATTATTTTACTCATGGTTTTCATATCATTGATGATTGTTCCCCTGCTAACAGAAAGATTATCCGATAATTCTTTTGCCGTTTTATAATCATTCGAATACAATAGTATGATTGAGGCTATAATTGAACGTTCTTTACTAGACATTTTATATTTGTAAGAATCTGACTCCTTCATAAGATTCATGCTGATTTTAACGAATTTTTCATATTCACTAGGTTCAACCGTATCATGATCGATAGTTATAATTTTGCATTTCATTTCATGATTTAGTTCATCAACATCATTTTTTAAGGTGCGATATGAAATATTAAACTCTTCCAGAAACTCATTCACATAGACTCTTCTGACATTTTGTAATGCTGTAATTAAAATGCTTTGTCTATAATTCAATTATATCACCTCTAAATACTGGATTTAGTGAAACTAATGTTCGCTGCTTATATACTCAACAATTGCTGTTTTTAAATCATCTATATTAATAGAAGATATTTTTTTCAGAAATTCATCATTTTGAAACATACGAATAATCTTGGATAGAACCTGAATATGTTCCCTCTTATCGTGAATTGCCAAATTCAGCACATATTGCACGGAAACAGATTGGTTTGGATCCTCCATATTCATAAATACACAAGGTTGCTTTAACCTAAGAATGCAAACAGCAGAACAATTGACATGCTCTGATTCAGTATGTGGTATAGCAATAGGTATGGGGGTATTCAGTCCTGTTGGAAATTGTTTCTCTCTATCTATACAACCTTCTTTAAAACTAGTTTTAACATATCCTTTTTCAAAAAGTGCATGAGCCGTTAATCCAATTGCCTCTTGCCAATTTTTTGCACTGCCATCTATCACTTCAATTTTCATTTATATATACCGTCCTTCTAAATTAATTCTTTATTGAATTCTTTATTTAATATTTTGATTCGATGAATAAAACTAACAAGAGGATGAATTTTGAATATAAATCACTTAATTTTTCTTTAGATATTTCATGTATAATGATTAATATTAACACATATTATGTTAATTACAAAATATATAACATGGTGAATAATTATTAGCCTTTATCTATACTCAAAAATCATCCTATTTTTAATGCAGCAATATTTTACAATTCAGTTAATCATTCAAAAAATGAATCAACAGCTTTGATAATATCATTTTTAAAAACATAACTTCCAGATACAAGGACGTCTGCCCCGGCTTGAGCACATAATTTTCCTGTTTCCTGATTAATACCGCCGTCAACCTGAATCAAATAGTTGTATTTTTCTTTTTTTCTGATCTCATATAGCCACCGTATCTTCTCAACTGCATCTTTTCTGAATTTTTGTCCTCCAAAACCCGGTTCAATAGACATGACAAGAACAAGATCCGCTTCTTTTAAATAAGGTAAATATTCAGTTACCGGCGTTTCTGGCCGTAAAGTTATACCTGCTTGTACATCATGAGATTTTATATATTTTATTAGTTTCAAATTACGGTCAACATCATCGACTGCGTCCAAATGGAATGTGATTCCATCTGCACCTTCATTTATAAATATATCTGCATAATACTCCGGGTTAGAAATAACAAAATGCACGTCAGTAAAAAGCGATGTACTGCGTTTTACAGCTTTAAAAATATCTATACCAAAAGTAATATTTTTTACAAAATGACCATCCATAACATCAATATGAATCCACTTTGCTTTACTTTTTTCTACAGTTTGAAGTTGTTGTTCCAGTTTCGAGAAATCTGCACTTAAAATTGATGGTGAGATAATCATTATATTATTCCTCCTTAGTAATCTTTATTTTTCTAGCTTTAAGCTTTCAATAATATTTTTGACAGCCATCATTGAAACCTGATCAATTGCACCACGGCTGACTGCTGCATTATGTGGAGTTAGAATAACATTTTCATATTTAAATAAACGTTTATCAAAATGAGGCTCATCAGGATGTACATCTAATCCAACTGCAAATATCTTCTTTTTATCTAAATATTCAATAAGCGCATCATTATCGAGCAGGGTTGCACGTGCTGTATTGATAATGATTACATCCTGTTTCATTTCTCCGAATTCTTTATAAGATAAAAGCGGTTTCGTGTTAAGAGATGGAACATGAAGTGTGATAATATCTGATTGCTTAATAACATCTTCAAAATTCATCTTTTTAATATTGTAGTTTTTTACAAATGCTTCATCGTAATAAATATCATGAGCAATCAAATTAACATCAAACGATGATAACTTTTGGGCAACTTTTTTCCCAATAGTTCCTAATCCGATTATGCCAATGGTTTTGCCGCTTAAGTCCATTCCCTCTACCTTTTTCCATAATCCTTGTTTAGCATAGCCATTAGATGTGCATACTCCCTTCAATGCTGCCAACATAAGGGTTACAGCAAATTCTGCCACAGCATTGCTGTTTGCATTTTTAGCTATGGTAACCTTGATGCCTTTCTCTCTGCAATAATCCTTATCTATGTTATCTGTACCAACCCCATAACGAGATATAACCTTTAACTTTGGTGCTGCATCTATTACTGTCTTGTTCATTATTTCAGTACTTAAAATGACGGCATCAGCATCTTTTATTTGGCCAATCAATTCTTCCTCTGTCATCATTCTGTGATATGGATTCAAAACCACTTCCAATCCATATCTTTCTAATATCTTTTTTGGCTCTTGACTGTATTTGCCAAAACTGTTTGATGTGACTAATACTTTCAAAATGATAACCTCCAGACCTATATTTTTATTATGATTTTTCTTTTTATATATTTTGAATTTTTCATGATTGCAAAAAATATGCAAAGAATAGAAGAAGCAATGGATCTAAATGATCTTGCTTCTTCTAAATGACGAACTATTATAATTAAATTAGATGAAAATACTTAAGCATTTCTTTGATTTTCATATCTGTTAGCTCGTCCATTTCTAAAACAGGCTTACGAGCTGGCCCTACTGGTGCAATTTCAGCTAGTTCCATGGCTCGTTTAATCACTGAAGGATTGGTTTTTAATTTCACGACATTGCGGATCACTTCAATATCCTGTTGTAATTTCTCGGCTTTTTTAAGATCATTCGATTTTAAGGCTTTATATAAATTTACTAATGTGTCGGTTATTACATTGCTCATTCCAGAAATAGCTCCGCTGGCTCCCATCTGGCAGCCTTTAAATATGATTGAATCAGATCCGATAAGAACGGACATATTATGCTTTTTCGCTACTTCCAGATAGCCCTTTAGGTTGTCCAAATCTCGGCTGCTGTCTTTGATACCTTTAACATTTTCAATGGAAGACAACCGTTCAAGCACGTCCGCACTGATATTTATTCCAGTGTTTCTAGGAATATTGTATAGGATCATCGGAATCTTAACGCTTTTTGCGATTGCCTTGAAATGCTGGTATAATTCTTCATCCGATATCTTTATGAAGTAAGGGGAAATGACCGAAATGGCATCCGCGCCAAGTTCCTCCGCCTTCTTTGATAACCTGATGGTTTCTCTTGTAGAGCAAGTTCCTGTCCCAACAAAAACAGGGACACGATGGTTAACGTATTTGACTACTCTTTTAGTAAATTCAATTTTTTCATCTTCATCTATAACATGGAACTCGCCATTGCTCCCTAAAATGAAGATCCCTGAAACTCCTTTGTTGATTAAATAATCAATAAGTTTTTCTGCTGCCTCATAATTTATAGATTGATTATCATCATAATGAAATGGTGTAACCATTGGCGTAATAATTCCTTCGAACATCTTATCATCCTCCATAATTTTTAGGCTCTATTTAACAAAGATGTTGATTTTGAGCATCCTATTTGCCTGTTCGCGCTTTTTAAGTTCTAAGGCTCATTGCCTCGTTCATCAAGAACTTTTGCAAACTCGTTTCACTCAGACAAGCAAAAGTTCTAGGATTTG
>CALCDS010000208.1 GCA_937900065.1 uncultured Clostridiaceae bacterium
GTGATATTATGCTCCCAGCCGACAAAGTACAGCAGGGCGGCTCCTATTATTCCGGCAATGTATGGAGCAAGCTTTATATTTTTTTTCATATATATATCTCCTTTGTATTTTTTCGTAATGATTCCTTCATGAAACCAATATATCATATTTAAAAAATTAATCAAGTATTTTAATCAAATGATTTACTTTTACATATAATAACAAAACACATAAATATCCTTAATCAAAGCATCAATCAGGAGTATAATAAGATAATAATAAAAAAGGGTGGTGGATACTATGTTGACAACAGAATTACCTCTTGAAAAGGCTTTTATGCTTATTGAACCCGGACCTGTGATTCTGGTAACTACAAATGACAGGGGAAAAAACAACATAATGACCATATCATGGCACATGGTAACGGATTTCACTCCCAAGATTGCACTGACGACAGGCCCGTGGAATTATTCGTTTAAGGCTCTCGTGAATACTAAGGAATGTGTTATTGCGATACCTACGATTGATCTTGCAGAAAAGGTGATCGCTATAGGCGACTGCTCTGGAGCTGATGTGGATAAGTTTCAGAAATTCGGTCTGACGCCGCTGCCTGCATCAGATGTAAAAGCTCCTCTTATCTCGGAGTGTCTTGCCTGCTTGGAGTGCCGCGTGATTGACTATATTAAATCTCAAGATATTTTTATATTGCAGGGGACACACGCCTGGATCGATGAGCAGCGGAAGGAACGCCGTACTTTCCATGCCAATGGGGACGGCACATTTGTCATGGATGGAAACACCATAAATCTTCGCAGCTTGATGGAAGATAAACTACCCGCAGGCGTTTGATGTCCATATTTACAAAGTGGAATCCATTATGATAGGGATAAATGATATGAACAATGAAGAGAGACTGGCTGCTTTTTTTGAGGCAGAAAATAAAAGGGACTGGAAAAAATATCGTCAGTTTCTTCACCCTGATGTGAAATGGATGCTTCATTCAAAAACAGTACATACTATTTGCGGCATAGATGCCTACTTGGCTGCTATAATAGATGCTTATGCCGGCAATGAAAACACTTTTGTGTGTGAAAATTTATATCCGAGCAAGGGTGGAAATCGCATAGTGACGATTTTGGCAAACAATTTAAATGAGCGCTCCTGCGATATTTTTGAATTCAAGGATGGGCTTATCTACAAGGAATACGAGTTTATACTTTCATAGTTGAAAATTACCAGAAACTAGAATCGACGCATCTAACAAGCCTAAACAAAATTTTTTTTAGAATTGCCTTGCTAAGTATTTGGAACATACGTTATAATTATATCGTAAACCGATATAACGGAGGACG
>CALCDS010000209.1 GCA_937900065.1 uncultured Clostridiaceae bacterium
CAAAACTGTTACTGCAGTTCCTGCAATCATTGCCAAAGCGCTTCCGATAAATTTCCACATCTCAACACATGTTATCGCGCCTATAATGGAAGCACAGGCATATATATCTTTAACAAATACATAAGGAGTGTTGCCGGCAATTATATCACGCATGACGCCGCCGCCAATCCCTGTTATAACCCCGACAAATACCAAAAGAAAACCGTTAAATCCATTGGATATATCATATGCGGTGCGTATGCCAATGACAGTAAAAATTCCAAGCCCTAAAGCATCCATGACAAATAGAATCGTTTCATATATATTACGGTTGCGCATAAGCCATTTACGGACAAACGGAATAAAGATAAATATCGCTGTAAGTATGGAAACAAATGCATATACGGGATTCCAAAAAGTTTTAGGCGGTGTTATACCCAATATTATGTCTCTTAACACCCCTCCGCCGACAGCTGTTATCAATCCAAGAATTGCCACACCGAAAATATCCATTTCCTTTTTCAATCCGGTCATTGCTCCGGATATTGAGAACGCGACTGTTCCTATAATCTCAAGCGAAAAAATAAAAGCATCCATCTTTTCTGTCTCCAATCAAAAAAGTACATCAATACAAAATGTGCGCGATGTACTCTGTCTTGGAACCTGAAAGATTCTTTTGCTCATGCAAAATTACTTCTTCGGTGCATAAAATGCTTTCCAGAGTTTCGTCAGGATACGGTCCCTTTACCTGAGAGTTTTTCCCCTTCGGTGCTTTCAAACCTGAAAGTCTCTCCCGAATCCTTCAACCAAACATATAAATATTTATACTATTTTTTCAACCAAAAGTCAATCCGGTTGATTCCCTTTTATCTTTTTATAATAAAATTATATTCTGACATAGGGTCTTAATTTAATTCTAAAATATCCGATATATATAATTATAGAAATAAATATATAAACTTAAGTAAAGGACAAAATTTTGATCAGGCATACTGTGGTAATGTGATTAGCAGTACGTTCGCCGATATCAAGCCTCTGAAGGCTTAAGGGCGACCATAAATATATAAAACACCATGGTAAGACATGAATAGGAGGTTTTAAAATTGTCAAAATCATCAAAGTCAATATGGGTCGGATTCGCAATCGGTTTTGGATGCATATTTTATTCAATCAAGATGGAAGGAGATCTCAGAACATTCATAAACTGGCCTTCGATATTTATCACCCTAGGTGGAACATTGGGGGCCGTTGTTGTCTCTTTCCCTGTGGACAGGCTAAAAACTCTTTGGCCGGTTATGAAAAAGGCATTCGTAAACGAAACCTTTGATATAGAAAAAGACATCGATACTATAGTATCTCTTGCCGAAATTACCAGGAGGGAAGGTCTGCTCGCCCTTGAAGATGTTGTCGATCAATATACTGATGATAAATTTTTAAAGAAGGGCATATTGCTTATAATAGATGGTGCAGACAAGGATCAGCTTAGAGACTCCCTGGAAGCAGAGATATATTTCATGCAGCAAAGGCATCAAAAGGGTCATTCCATGCTTGATATGATAGCATCTACGGTAACATCGCTCGGCCTTTTAGGAACGTATATCGGTCTTATTCCAATGCTGGAAAGATTGGAGGATCCAACCAAGCTTGGGCCTTTGATGGCCATTGAGCTCGTTACATCATTTTACGGTGCTTTTTTTGCTTACGTAATCTTTTCACCTATGTCCAAGAGGTTGAAAGTTATGAGCGCAAATGAGGTTACGAGGAAAGAATTCCTTATCGAAGGTCTTACAGACATTGAAGAAAACCAAAATCCAAGGTTGATTAAAGAAAACCTTCTTTTCTACATAAATTCAAAACAAAATATCAAGAATGTAAGCAATCAGCAAGACAAGTTCAAGATAAAGGAGGCAGCTTAATCGACTATGAAAATGGGCAGAAGGAATATGTTTGATGCTCCCGCAGAAGAAAGCGCTCCTGCTTGGCTGACCACCTACAGTGACATGATGACCGACTTGCTTGCAATATTCGTTATTCTATTTGCATTTGCTATGACGAGCAAACCTGTTACAAGGTCTACATCGGCGCCAGAACAAGCTGCGTCCAATGCAGCAGAGGAGCAAAGTGAACAACAAATACTGTCTAACCAGGACAAATTCAATAGTTTTGTAGAATCCATAAATTCTCACATTGCCGATTCCGGGCTTTCTGAAAAATTGAGCGTCGTTAAGCAAAAAAATGGTGTGGTCCTGCTGCGTGTCGCGGATTCAGCCCTTTTCGACTCCGGCCGGGCCGATATCGATTCTAAAGCCGCGCAATTGCTTGGCAGTATCTCCACAACGCTGGAAGAGCATTCGGATTTTATTAAGATGATCCGTATAGAAGGACACACCGACAATCGTCCTATAAATAACGAGCAATTCGATAGCAATTGGGAGCTATCCACGAGCAGGGCCGTTAATGTCCTAAGGCGGCTCCTTGATATATCCAAGATCAAACCAGATAAGTTCTCTGCAGTCGGCTATGGTGAGTTCCATCCTATAGCAGACAACAATACCGCATCTGGCAGAGCTCAAAACAGGCGTGTGGATTTCATAATCGAAACAGCAGCCAATGAATAGAATAGCACCTTTAAACTGAAATGATAATCCATTGCCCGAGTCGAGATGGCATTTTTATGCCTGCTCTCGATTCGAAGCAATGTAGTGAAATGATTCCGTAGAGTCATTCATGCAATCTTCTTTCCCTTTTTAGTCTGTTTATTTTAATATATATCCGGGCAAATCCATAACTAATTATAATGCCAAACAACGTGCAAAAAATTCCTGCAAACAAACTCACA
>CALCDS010000210.1 GCA_937900065.1 uncultured Clostridiaceae bacterium
AAAGGTTGATATATATTTGACATTATGCTTATATTTTTGTATAATAATTCTCAAATTCATGCGTTGAAGGGAATAGTAGGGTTGTTTTATTTTTAAAGAGAGAAGGCGGCTGGTGAAAGCCTTCATATGAGGCAGCCTGAAGCCGTCCTTGAGCAACCGGCGTCGAAATCAGTAGATGTCGGCGGCAGCAGCCGTTATCTGCAAAGAGATGCACTGCATCGCAAAATACATTTGGCGATGCAGTGCAATTAGGGTGGTACCGCGGATTCCTTCCGCCCCTAAAAAGGGGATGGGGAGGATTTTTTAATTTAATTATATTTAATGAATATTTACAAGGAGGAATAATTCATGGAGTATATGGGGCTGAATGAGATAAGACAGAAATTCCTTGATTTTTTCGAATCAAAGGGACATTTGGTGCTTCCGAGCTTTTCACTGGTGCCTAAAAATGATAAGAGCCTTCTTTTGATCAATGCGGGCATGGCGCCTTTGAAACCTTATTTTACCGGGCAGGAGATGCCCCCTAGAAGGAGAGTCACTACCTGTCAGAAATGCATAAGGACAGGGGATATTGAAAATGTCGGAAAGACAGCAAGACATGCAACATTTTTTGAGATGCTCGGCAATTTTTCATTTGGAGATTATTTCAAGGAAGAAGTGATACCCTGGGCCTGGGAGTTTACAACAGAGGTATTAAAGCTTCCCAAAGACAGGCTTTGGGTCACCATATATGAGAATGATGATGAAGCATTCGATATATGGAACAAAAAAGTCAAAGTTCCGTCTAATAGGATTGTGAGGATGGGAAAAGAGGATAATTTCTGGGAGATAGGTCAGGGGCCGTGCGGTCCGTGCTCTGAAATATATTTTGACAGGGGCCCTGACAAAGGCTGCGGCAGGCCGGATTGTAAAATAGGATGCGAATGCGATAGGTTTATGGAGTTTTGGAACCTCGTGTTTACGCAGTTTGACAAAGATGCAAAAGGCAATTACAACAAGCTTTCAAGGCCCAATATAGATACCGGAATGGGACTTGAGAGGATGGCTGTTATAATGCAAGGGGTCGATTCCATATTTGAAGTTGATACCATAAAGAATATACTTGAAAAAGTGTGTGAAGTATCAAATACAGAGTATGGCAAAGATCCTAAAACAGATATGTCGATAAGGCTTATAACGGACCACATAAGAAGCGTAACTTTTATGGTGAGCGACGGTATAATGCCGTCCAATGAAGGGAGAGGATATGTTTTAAGGAGGCTCCTAAGAAGAGCTGCAAGGAATGGAAAGCTTCTCGGCATCAAAGGATCGTTCTTGTATAATCTTTGTGACGTTGTAATTGAAAATTCGATGGGAGCTTATCCTGAACTTGTGGAAAAGAAAGAATATATAAAGAAAGTAATAAAGCTTGAAGAGGAAAGATTCGATGAGACAATAGACCAGGGAATAGGAATATTGGATGATTATATAAAGGAACTTAAAGGCGAGGACAAAAATATGCTTTCCGGAGATAAGGCCTTCAAGCTGTACGACACTTATGGCTTTCCTATAGAACTGACAGTCGAGATGATGGGTGAGCACAATATCGATGTGGACATGGAAGGTTTTGGATGCGAGATGGAGGAGCAAAAGTTAAGAGCCAGGTCGGCCAGGGGCGAGACAAACTATATGGGAAATGATATAGGAGTATATGCCACACTGCCTGCCGAAATAACCACTACCTTTTCAGGATATGAAAGCACTGATGGAAATGGAAAGGTGCTTGTTATAGTAAAGGGAGGGGACATAGTCGAAAGTGCTGAAGCCGGAAGCAGCGTATCGGTAATACTTGACAATACGACATTCTATTCTGAAATGGGTGGCCAGGTTGGAGATACGGGCATCATAGAGTCGAGCAGCTTTAAAATGGAAGTTGACGATTGCAAAAAAACACCTAACGGAAAGGTGATACATATAGGCAAGGTTTTGAAAGGCACGATATCCCAGGGAGATGCCGCACAGACCCATGTCGATTATAAGAGGCGCATTGATATAGCAAGGAACCATACGGCTACACATCTGCTTCATGGGGCTTTAAGAAAGATTCTGGGAACCCATGTTGAGCAGGCCGGCTCTTTTGTTTCTCCTGACAGACTGCGTTTTGACTTTACACATTTTGAAGCTTTGACAGCTGAGGAGTTAAAGAGAGTCGAGAATCTGGTAAATACTAAAATAATGGAATCATTAGAAGTCACAACGATTGAAACTTCTCTTAAAAAAGCCCGCAATATGGGGGCAATGGCACTGTTCGGTGAAAAATACGGTTCAGTGGTAAGAGTGGTAAGCATTGGGGATTTCAGCAAGGAGTTGTGCGGAGGCACCCATGTGAGCAATAGCTCGAGAATTGGAATGTTTAAGCTTGTGTCGGAAAGCGGCGTTGCGGCAGGAATCAGAAGGATAGAAGCTGTAACCGGATACGGTGCATTAAAATATGTTGATGAACTTGAAGCAAGCCTCAAGGAAGCAGCTGAAATTTTAAAGATACCGATCAAGGACATAGTAAAAAAAGTTGATGCGATGAGTGCTGAGGTAAAGGAAAAAGAAAAGGAAATAGAAGCTTTAAAATTAAAATTGGTTTCCAATGTGACTGATGGAATAACAAACTCAGCCAAGGATATAAAAGGTATAAAAGTGGTTACCGCTAAAGTTGATATGGATGTCGACTCAATGCGGGAACTTGGCGACAAACTAAGGGATAAGCTTGGCAAATCTTTAGTAGTATTGGCAAGTTCCAGGGGAGGAAAAGTTGTGTTCATATCCATGGCAAGCAAAGATGCAGTGTCTTCAGGAGTTCATTGCGGCAATCTGATAAGACAAGTAGCAAAGATTGCCAATGGAAGCGGCGGAGGAAAACCCGATATGGCTCAGGCAGGCGGCAAGGAAGTGCAAAAAATCGAAGATGCTTTAGATAGTGCATATGCAATAGTTTCAAATATGATTAAATAAAAGTACAAAGTCCATAATTATAATAAATTAATGAAATATGACAAACTATTGGTTTAAATGCTTCGGAAAAATATTAAAGCAGTTTGTCTTTATATTCCGCTTCATTTCATAATAAGGCAAAATATTAAGAGGAGCGGCAACCTTTAGATATTTTGGGCAATATCTAATCAATGCGATGTGCCGCTCTCTTTTTACCGATTAATTTGTCCTCTAATGCATATTGCAACGGTTTAATATGTATATTAATATAAAGGTATAACTAAGAAGAAGGGTGATATTATGGCTGATAAGTTCAATATGACAATGAAATTTAAAGTTGAGAATGGCAGTCAAAACAAGGCCAGGGACATACTGCTGAAGGTGTATGATGCTCTGAAGGAGAAAGGCTATAATCCTATAAACCAGATGGTAGGATATATCCTTTCAGGAGATCCAACCTACATAACAAGCTATAACAATGCAAGGAATATAATAAGGGGAGTTGAGAGAGACGAACTTCTAGAGGAGCTGCTTAAAAGTTATTTGAAAGACAATTAGGAGGTGCAGGCCGACTTTTGAACAAAATAATGGTTGCACTAGTTTTTTCAGCAATATTGTTTGCATTATTTCCACATCCAGTTAATGCTCAGAAAAAAGTTGTGGTCGTAACAGTAAACACTGCTGATTTGGATGACTTGCTTGAGAATGAAACCTTTGAAAATGTAGCTAAAAACGGTATATTGGGGCTTATGAATACAAAATCTAGTGGAAAAAACAATCAATACAAGCCTTACCTGACATTGGGGAGCGGTGAAAAATCAGAGGTCTATTTTGAATGCATTGAATCTTCTAATTGTGAAGGCGCAAGCAAAATAAAATACGAAAATGTAACTCTTAATAATTGCATCAAAGACAATATAGCCAATATCTATATAAACAGGCTGTTTCAAATCAATTCCGATACCTTATACGGCGCGATACCAGGTAGGCTTGGATCCTTGCTTAAATACAACAATTTAAAAACAGGTTTTATTGGCGGTTTCCGGTATGATAACTCGATTAAATCACCGGCTTTTTTTATTGCCATGGACGAGCATGGGATTGTGGACACCGGTGAGATCGAAAATGTTTTCAAAAACGGTACATTAAATTATGATGAACTGTATCAGGCTTTTTTGCGCTATAGGGATGCTTCTGATTTTTTGGTTGTGGAGTTAGGAGATTTAGAAACCCTCTACAATGAACGAAGGTTATATTCAGAGGAATCGTATGCGATAGCAAAAAAAAATATAATCGACAGCTATGCTGCTGCGATTGGATTTATGATATCAAATATGAATTTTGATGAGAGCATCATGTGTATCATATCTCCATATTGTACAAACGGGATACATAAGGGTAGCGAAATACTCTGTCCTATCATGATATATGACGGTGGAAAAACAAAGGGTGCTGCGATATCAAATACTACGAGACGATGCGGCATAATTTCAGCTTTAGATTTTGCTCCATACATACTTGATTATTTTGATATAGTACATAATGACTTTGTAGGATATACTATAAAAAATGTTGATGTCGGCAACAACTTAGATTATATAAAAAAACTGAATGCTGATGTTGTAAATACATCGCTGGCAAGGCTTCCACTTCTTAAGGGGTTTGCATTTTTTGCGATATCGGTTATAATCTTATATTCAGTCGTATTTTTTAAGATGCTGCATAAATGGTATGGCATGGTTTATTTTTTAATGGAGTTTTGCCTTTTGATACCATTTTCAATGCTTATCGAAGGAAGCATAAGATTCGGACCGATTTTTCTAAAGGGGTTGTTTATAGTTTCGTTGAGCCTTTTATTATCAGTGCTTATAAATAAATTGTTCGCCTCTATGGATGACAGGACTATGTTTATTATGGCATTGTGCGTGATATCTTTGATATGTGATTTGATTTTTGACATGGGACTTCTTAAAGGCAGCGTTTTAAGCTATGACCCTATAATAGGCGCAAGGTTTTATGGGCTTGGAAATGAATATCTCGGCGTTATTGCCGCGTGTTCTCTTTTTCTGGGCAATCATCTCATTTATAAGGGAGTCGATAAAATTGCAGTATACCTGATGTTGTTTTCCATAGCCTGCATTATCGGAATGCCGAGCCTTGGAGCCAACATAGGAGGAATGCTGACATCATCAATAAGCTTCGCATTTTATGTGTTAAGACGTGAAAACGTGGATCTTAAAAAATCAGCAGGTTTTGGGATTTTGATATCACTTGCAATTTTGATCGGCATAGTTTTTTTAAACCTTGCATCCAAGGCTGAATCCCATCTCGGCAATATGTTAAGGCAGATATATGAAAAGGGATTTGACTATGGTTTAAAACTTATAAACCGTAAATTTATGATGGCTGTAAAACTCATAAAGTATACGATATGGACCAGGGTGCTTATTGCGATTATTTTAGTTTTTACTTTAATATCCAATGTTCCTAAGTTTGATAAGAGGATTGAAATATTAAAGTTAAGATATAAAAGTTTATCTCAAGTTGATAATAAAATTGTAGCAAAAAGTTTAAGTCTAAGGCAGGTATGGATATCCATACTTGTCGCAAGTTGCGCTGCCGTATTGTTGAATGATTCAGGAATAATCACGGCCGCTATTATAATGTTGTATGCTCTATTTGGAATTATTTTGCTTGTACGACCGGAAAGGATGAGGTAATATATGGAATACAGGACTCTTGGCAACACAGGTATAAAAGTATCTAGGCTATGTTTTGGTTCATTGACGATCGGTCCGCTTCAGTCCAATCTAAATTTAGAAGATGGGGCTAGGATAATAGCATATGGTATTGAGCATGGAATAAATTTTATTGATGCCGCAGTGCTGTACAAGACTTTCCCATATGTGAGAAGGGCTATTGAAATAACAGGCAGAAATGATATCGTAATATCAACGAGATCTTACGATTATACATATGAAGGAATGAAGAAGACCGTAAATGAGGCTCTATGTGCTTTAGGAGTGGATTACATCGACATATTCGGGCTTCATGAGCAGGAAGATATTTATACATTGAAAGGCCATAGTGATGCGATAAGATATCTTTCAGAAGCTAAAGCAGAGGGAAAAATCAGGGCTGTAAGCATTTCAACCCACAATGTGGCCGCAGTTAAAGCAGCATGCAAAATGCCGGAAATAGATGTTATCCACCCGTTGCTTAACATAAAAGGGATAGGGATAGGCGACGGAAATGTTCAGGATATGCTTTCAGCTATAGAAACGGCTAAAAAATGGGGGAAAGGTATATACAGCATGAAACCGATAGGTGGAGGAAACTTGATTCCTGATATTGAATCATGCTTTAAATTTGTGCTTGACAATCCTAACATAGATTCAATAGCTGTAGGCATGCAATCCAAGTATGAAGTTATGGCAAATGTAGCATTATTTGAAGGAAAAAGTGTGCCTTCAGATGTAAAGGAAAAATTGAGGACTACGAAAAGAAGGCTTCTTATTGATTATTGGTGTGAAGGCTGTGGCAGATGCGTTAAAAGATGCAGTGTTGGTGCTTTAAAATTGGTCAATGGAAAATCAGTCGTTGATCAAAGTAAATGCAGGCTATGCGGATATTGTTCAACCGTTTGTCCCCAGTTTTGCATAAAAGTAATTTAGAGGTTAGAGGACACTCTTCCGCTTGCAAGTAATAAAACTGTTATATGTTGGTGATGTTTTTTATTTGAGAGAAGAGTTTTCCCAACTAAGAGAAAAATATTTTGATTAAAAACTTTAAAGATGGTGATCATATGAGATTGATGGGCCTTGATGTGGGAGATAGAAGAATAGGTGTTGCTGTAAGCGATCCATTAGGTTTGTTTGCCCAGGGGATTTCAACCATAGTGAGACAAGATGGAACAAACAAAGATATTGAAGAAATAAAAAAAATAATAAATCAATACCAGGTGGAGAAAATAGTGATAGGATTGCCCAAAAATATGAACAACACGATAGGACCGATGGGTGAAAAAGTGATGCAATATGCTAAGACAGTTGAAAAGAAAACAGGCAAACCTGTGGTTTTATTCGATGAAAGGCTTACGACCGCAGCTGCAGAAAGGATGCTCATACAAGCTGATGTTTCGAGAAAGAAACGGAAAGGGGTAATCGATAAGATAGCTGCAGTATATATATTGCAGTCATATATGGAAAATCAGAAAAATTCTGTTTGACACAAAGATGGGTATAATATAGAATAGCATTATATAAATGAAATGAGGTGTATTAAATGGAAGAAGGCGACCTTGAAAACATTATCACTCTCCTCGATGACGATGGAAACGAGATAGAATGTGAAGTAATAGATATGTTTGAATTCGAGGAAAAAGAGTATGCGGTGTTGCTCCCAACTGATGAAGAAGACCCCTATATACTTAGAATCGATAAGGACGAGGATGGCAATGAATTATTTGCTATGATAGAAGACGACAATGAATTTGACAAGGTATCAGAAGCATATGATGAGCTTTTAGATCAGGACGAAAACTAGGTATACCATCTTTGGTATACCTTATTTATTATACAGCAGGACAAGGTTGACAAATCATAAAGGCTGATATAAACTTTAACTGATAAAAAGTTTTAATTGCTAAGAAGGTGTTTATTTTGGCTTTGCCCCGAAAGCTCGATGTTGCACAGTTTAAAAAGCAGCTCAAGGATAAAGGCTTCAAATTAACTCCTCAAAGAAGAGCTGTGCTGGACATAATAATTGAGAATGAAGGAAAACATTTAAGCACTGAAGAAATATATGAGCTGGTTAAAAAGGAATGTCCTGAAATTGGGCTTGCAACCGTATACAGGACCCTTCAGCTATTAGAAAATATAGGCTTTATTTTCAAAATGAATCTTGATGACGGAAAGAATAGGTATGAAATATCTCATGCTGAAGAAGACCATCATCATCATCATCTGATATGTTTAAAATGCGGATGCCTGACTGAAGTTCAGGGTGACCTTCTTGATGCCCTTGAGAAAAAGGTAGAGGAAAAATATGATTTTGAAGTTACGAATCATATACTGAAATTCTTTGGATATTGCAGCAAGTGCAGGAAAAGGTGATATCGTTATATTTGTATGGCTTGCAGCCATAATATAAAGATAAAAGCAAGCTCGTGATCTTAATCGGATTCGCCAAGTTATTAATGGTGAAATTTCCATTTAAAACTTGGCGAATCGTGGATTATAGTGGATAAAATATTATTATAACACATGGTTTCATTTTGATTATATATATAATAAAATGATATATTTTCAAATTGATTTTATGCCATTTGTATGGATGCCAATATGGATGGTATTTAAATATATATGACCGGAAAGTGAAGGAGGGATATTTTTTTTGGCAAAGAAAGAAAAACTAAAGATTATACCGCTTGGGGGATTAGGTGAGATAGGAAAGAACATGACCGTTGTGGAATACAAGAACGATTTGATAGTGATAGACTGCGGACTTATGTTTCCAGAGGAAGAAATGCTCGGTATCGATATTGTAATACCTGATATAACTTATCTCATCAAGAACAAGGATAAAATTCGTGCTATAGTGTTGACACACGGCCATGAGGATCATATAGGAGCGCTTCCATATGTTCTCAAACAGATAAACGTTCCTGTATATGGAACAAAGTTGACCTTGGGGCTTGTGGAAAATAAACTTAAAGAGCATGGAATATTAAAGGATGCGGATTTAAGGTGTGTGAAATACGGCGATGTAGTGAAGCTTGGGAATATAGAGGTTGAATTTATAAGAACGAGCCACAGCATCGCGGATAGTGCAGCGCTTGCAATAAAGACGCCGATCGGCACTATAGTACACACCGGCGATTTTAAGATCGATTATACCCCCATAGATGGAGATGTAATAGATTTGGCCAGGTTTGCGGAGCTTGGCAAAGCAGGGGTACTTCTTCTGATGGCAGACAGTACGAATATTGAAAGGCCCGGATATACCATGTCCGAAAGGACGGTAGGGGAGACTTTTCAAAATATATTCAAACAGGCCAAAGGAAGGATAATAGTTGCAACGTTTGCTTCAAATATACACAGGGTTCAGCAGATAATCAATGCCGCAGTCAGCTATAACCGAAAGGTAGCTGTATCGGGTAGAAGCATGGTGAATGTCGTTGATGTAGCCACTAACCTTGGATATTTGAACATTCCTGATGGAACTCTTATCGATATAGGAGATATCAATCACTACCCCGAGAATAAAATAGTGATAATCACCACTGGAAGCCAGGGTGAGCCTATGTCTGCGTTGGTGAGAATGTCAACGTCGGAACATAAGCAGGTGGATATAATTCCTGGAGATATGGTGATAATATCTGCAAACCCGATACCTGGGAATGAAAAATTGGTATACAGAGTCATAAATCAACTCTTTAAAAGGGGTGCAGATGTTATATACAAAGATTTGGCAGATGTACATGTATCCGGTCATGCATGTCAGGAGGAGTTAAAACTCATTCATACTCTAGTAAAGCCTAAATATTTCATACCAGTTCATGGAGAGTATAGGCATCTTAAGCAGCATGCTCTGCTGGCTCAAAAATTAGGTATGAAGGAAGAAAACATATTCCTGCTGGATAATGGTTCGGTCTTGGAAATAGATCGCAAAACCGCAAGAGTTGCCGGCAGCGTGACAGCCGGTCAAGTGCTCGTTGACGGCCTTGGCGTTGGTGATGTCGGCAATATCGTGCTCCGCGATAGGAAACACCTATCCCAGGACGGCATATTAACGGTTGTTGTAACACTATCTAAGGAGACTGGTGGCGTAATAGCCGGACCTGATATAATATCCAGAGGGTTTGTTTATGTAAGGGAATCGGAAGATCTTATGGATAAAGCTAAAGAGATCGTAAAAGATACGCTTTCAAAATGTGAGGAAAAGCAGATAACCGATTGGGCAACGATAAAGAGCAATATAAAAGAATCGCTTAGAGGTTTCCTTTATGAGAAAACAAAGCGAAAGCCTATGATACTTCCTATAATAATGGAAATATAGCAAGATCGGGCACTGCAATGTAGGAACTATTTCAGCTGCGCTGCAGTGTCCAATAATATTATTGCAAGCAACACTGAATTTGAGATTTTATCAGAAGCATTAACATAGGGGTGGTAGCTTATGGAAAAGAACAAAATATCATATATAACCAGGGCAGGTATTATTGCAGCCATATATGTAGTATTGACATTGATAATGGGAAATCTTGCTTTTGGACCAATACAAGTGAGAATTTCAGAAGCTTTGACAATGCTGCCTTTAATCGATAGTGCTGCGATTCCCGGCGTATTCATAGGATGCTTCTTAGCAAATATATTTGGAGGCTATGGACTTGTTGATATAGTTTTTGGCAGTTTGGTAACGCTGGTTGCGGCTTACCTTACTTCGAAAATGCCAAATAGAATTCTTGCGGTAATACCTCCGGTACTTCTTAATGCGCTGATTGTGCCGATATGGGTGCATGCGATGTCAAATGCACCATATGGCATGACTGCATTGACTATAGGCCTTGGAGAATTTTTCTCTGTGGCCGGACTTGGAACTTTGCTTCTTATAGCAATTGATAGAATAAAAGGCCGAAATAACTTTTAATAATAATGATAATTATTGACAGGTGTCATAACATTTATTAGAATAAGAATGCTGATTTGTGCCATGGATACTTTAGTATCCTTATTTTTTGTTAACTAGAAGGAGATGTATGTAATATATGTATGTCAGAAAAGACATTAGAAATATAGCAATAATCGCTCACGTAGACCATGGCAAGACTACACTTGTAGATGGAATGTTGAAGCAGAGCGGTATTTTTAGGGATAATGAAAATGTTCAAGAGAGGGTAATGGATTCAAATGAACTTGAGAGAGAAAGAGGTATTACCATACTGTCTAAAAACACTGCCGTAAATTATAAAGGCATTAAAATAAATATTGTAGATACCCCTGGCCACGCTGACTTTGGAGGCGAAGTGGAAAGGGTATTGGAGATGGTTGATAGTGTGCTCTTGGTAGTTGATGCGTTTGAAGGCCCAATGCCTCAGACCAAGTTTGTGCTTAAAAAGGCACTTGAACTGAATTTAGATCCTATAGTTGTGATAAACAAGATTGACAGGCCTGACCAGAGAGCACATGAGGTTTTGAATGAAGTATTTGATCTATTCATAGAACTTGGGGCAAACGATAAACAGCTTGATTTTCCAACGGTATATGCTTCCGCAAGAGATGGTATAGCTAAATATAACCTTGAAGATGATTCCAAGGATTTAAAGCCTTTGTTTGATACGATTGTTTCCAAAGTTCAACCTCCTGAGGGTGATATTGACGGACCTTTCCAGATGCTTGTAACAACGATAGATTCAAACGAATATGTCGGCAGGATCGCTGTCGGCAAAATAGCAAGGGGCAGGGTTTCGCAGGGAATGCAGGTTGCATTGGTGTCAAGGAAGAAAGAGGTTAAGGATGTCAAGATAAGCAATTTGTATGTATTTTCAGGTTTGAAAAAAATAGAAGTCAAAGAAGCATCACTTGGCGATATCGTGGCTGTATCCGGTATAGACGATATAAACATCGGAGATACCCTGACAGATGTAAACGATCCTGAAGCTATTCCTTTCGTAAGCATCGACGAGCCTACTATTTCAATGAATTTTATTGTAAATGACAGTCCGTTTGCAGGAATGGAAGGCCAGTATGTAACTTCGAGGCATTTGAGGGATAGGTTGTATAAAGAGCTTGAAACCAATGTAAGCCTTAGGGTAGAAGACACTGACACGATGGATGCGTTCAAGGTATCGGGAAGAGGCGAGCTTCACCTTTCCATATTGATAGAGACAATGAGACGTGAAGGATACGAATTTCAGGTATCTAAACCTTCCGTAATATATAAATATAAGAACGGTGTAAAATATGAGCCTATGGAGTATCTTACAATAGATGTTCCTGAAGAATTCATGGGAGTCGTTATAGAAAAGCTTGGGCCAAGGAAAGCTGAAATGACCAATATGCATCAGGCTATAAATGGCTACGTGAGGCTGGAATTCAAGATACCTGCAAGGGGGCTGATAGGCTTTAGAAGTGATTTTATGACTGAAACCAAAGGAAATGGAATAATGAACCATGTATTTGCAGGTTATGAGGAATACAAGGGTGACATACCCGAAAGGACCAGGGGATCACTAGTTGCATTTGAAACAGGCGAAAGCGTAACTTACGGTCTGTTTAATTCCCAGAGCAGAGGAACACTATTTATAGGGCCAGGGGTCCAAGTATATGAAGGCATGATTGTAGGAGAAAATTCAAGACCAGAGGATATGGACATAAATGTATGCAAGAAAAAACATGTTTCAAATATGAGGGCAGCCGGGTCGGACGAAACATTGAGGCTTACCCCTCCGACGATATTGAGTCTGGAGCAGGCGCTTGAATTCATATCTTCAGATGAACTTGTAGAAGTCACCCCAAAGAGTATCAGGATGAGGAAGAGGATATTGAATGGAGAACTAAGGGCAAAGGATCTGGCAAGAAGGAAGGCAAACGACTAAAATAAAGCGGTATTTTTATCAAAAGGAGGCAGCATTATGTCCGGAGGTAAAAATATAAAGCATAGAATAAGGGATAAATTTTTAGTCTTGATAATTTTAACAATAATTGTATCTGCAGGAATTTGGTTTGGGTGCGGCTATTATAATGAAACCATATATAAACCGGTCTCGCCCTCAGGCGAAGATAAGACAGTGGATGTGGAAATCAATCGCTCAAATGTGCATGATATACATGAAATATTGTATAATAAAGGTTTGATAAAGGACAAAAACACATTCAGGTTGTATTTAAAGTTAAGCGGGTCTTCAAACAAGTTGAAGGCCGGTAAATATGAGTTCAGTTCCGACATGAATGTTCCAGAAATAATAAACATTATGGTAAATGGCAAGACTAAAAAAGACACAATAAGGGTAACGATACCGGAAGGCTTTACCACTGCGGATATAGCGGCATTGCTTGAAAGCAAGGGCCTTTTTAGCAAAGAAGATTTTCTTAAGGCTGCAGAGAGCAGCAATTTGGATTATGATTTTTTAAAATCCCTTCCTGAAAGATCGGGAAAGCTTGAAGGTTATCTGTTCCCCGATACTTATGAATTTGCAAAAAACACCACGCCTGAACAGGTAATTGACAGGCTGGTTGGAAGGTTTGATTCCATATTCGATGAGAACATGAGAAATAAAGCTAAAGATATGAAGATGAGCATTGACCAGATTGTAACGATCGCTTCCATGGTTGAGAAAGAAGCAAAGGTAGAATCTGAAAGGCCTATAATTTCGGCAGTGATATATAATCGATTGAATGCAGGAATGAAGCTGCAGATCGATGCAACGGTGCAATATGCGCTCGGCCAATGGAATGATAAAGTATATACTAAAGATACCTTGGTGGATTCCCCATATAACACTTATGTAGTATCCGGACTTCCAATAGGTCCGATATCAAATCCTGGCAAGGCATCGCTCATGGCTGCATTGAATCCTGAAAAAGTTGATTACCTGTATTATGTTGCCAAAAAGGATGGAAGCGGAAGCCATGCTTTTACCGTAACTTATCAGGATTTCCTGAATGAAAAGCATAAAAATCAGTAGATTTATAAAAATATTAAAAATCAGTTTGTATTGGTATTTTGCTTTGCTTCATAATAAAAGAGGATTGATATCCTCTTTTTAAATATGTATTTTAAACAGGTATGATGAATCAATGAAACAAATTATATAAATGTGTTTCAACTTATTGGAGGTAAAATTGAGCAATATAGTATACGATTATATTGAAGATTACCTAAGAAGCATTATTCCCAAAAGTGAAGGGCTGATGGAGGATATGGAGGCATTTGCCAGAGAAAACAATGTGCCTATAGTACAGCCTGAAGTAGCCAAATTTCTTTCATTCATAATAAAATCAAATAATGCCAAAAATATTTTGGAGATAGGAACCGCCATAGGCTATTCGGCAATTCTAATGCACAATGCTGCGGGTTCCTGCCGTATACTAACAATAGAGAGGAATCCCGATATGTATGAAAAGGCTGAGGAGAATATAAAAATGGCCAAAATGGATTCTGACATAAAGATTTTAAAAGGTGAAGCCGATGAAATATTAGAAAAGTTGGATGAAAGCTTTGATTTGATTTTCCTGGATGCTGCCAAAGGGCAGTACCTGCAGTTCTTTCCCGAGTGTGACAGGCTGCTTAAAAAAGGGGGAATAATCTTTGCGGATAATGTGCTCTTTCGCGGCATGGTAACAAACAGGAAACTTTTAATAAGGCGGAAAATAACGATTGTAAAGAGGCTGAAAAAATACATAGATTTCATGATGAAAAATAAAAATTACGAAACATCAATACTGCCTCTTGGAGACGGCGTATCTGTAAGCGTAAAGATAGGGGGATAACATTTATGATAAAACCTGAACTCTTGGCTCCTGCCGGGAATATGGAAAAACTGAAAGTAGCATTTGATTATGGAGCCGATGCCGTGTATTTCGGAGGATCATCCTATGGCCTTAGGGCTTTTGCAGGCAATTTTTCAAATGATGAAATAAAGCAAGCTTTAGAATATACACACAGTATGTCCAAAAAAGCATATATAACCGTAAATATATTTCCTCATAATGCTGATTTTAAAGGCCTTGAGGATTATTTGAAATTTTTGGATTCATGCAATGTCGACGGTATACTAGTATCTGATCCCGGAGTATTTCAAACTGTGCGGGAAACCGTGCCAAATATGAAAATACATTTAAGCACCCAGGCAAACAATGTGAACTACAAGTCTGCAAATTTCTGGCATAATCTTGGCGTGAGCAGGATTGTGCTTGCAAGGGAGCTGAACTTAAAAGAGATAAAAGAGATAAGGGACAATACGCCTAGGTCATTAGAGCTTGAAGCGTTCGTGCATGGTGCAATGTGCATTTCGTACTCCGGGCGTTGCCTTTTAAGCAGTTATATGACGGGAAGAGATTCAAACAGGGGAGAATGTGCTCATCCATGCAGGTACAAGTATTATCTGATGGAAGAAAAGCGTCCCGGACAATATATGCCAGTGTTTGAGGATGAAAGAGGAACATACATAATGAATTCAAAAGACCTTTGCATGATAAATCATATACCTGATTTGGTTCATGCCGGTATAACCAGTTTTAAAATAGAAGGCAGGATGAAAAGTTCATTTTATGTTGCAACCGTTGTCAAAGCATACAGACAGGCTATAGATAAATATATGGACGCCCCGCAAGATTATAAATTTGACAATGCATGGCTTGAAGATATTATGAAGTCCAGTCATAGAGCGCTCTCAACAGGTTTCTATTATGATGATCCGGGACAGATATATGAAAACAGTACATATATAAGAAACTATGATATAGTAGGGATTGTTTTGGAGTATGATAAGGATAAAAAATTGGCCAAGATAGAGCAGAGAAACAGGGTATTTAAGGGAGATACAGTGGAAGTATTCAGTCCGCATGATGACACATTCAGTCTGAAGCTTGACTTTATGGCTGATGAAAACGGCGATGAAATAAAAGTTGCGCCACATCCCCAGATGAAATATTATATAAAATGTGAAAGGGAATTGAAACCTTTAGACATGGTTATTAAAAAGATCATAAATGAAGATTAGCCGAAACATTCTTTTGCCTGCACAGTTTGTACTGCAAAAAGAGTGTCCCGCAACTTTAAAGGAGGAATACTATGAAAAGGCCATTGCTTATTGGGATAAGTGGAGGGACCGGCTCTGGTAAAAGCACTGTAGTCCATGAAATATTGAATTCACTTCCTGAAAAAAGCATAACGATACTGGAACAGGATGCCTATTACAAGGAGCAAAGTGAACTGTCGCTTGAGGAAAGATTAAAAATAAATTATGATCATCCGGATGCATTTGATACCCCTCTTTTAGTAAAGCATTTGAAGATGCTAGTAAATGGACAAGCAATTGATAAACCCGTATATGATTTTTCAGTATATAACCGAAGCAAAGCTACGGTAAGGGTGGAACCAAGGGATATAATAATACTTGAAGGCATATTGATACTCCAGGAACCAGACATACGAAGCTTGCTTGATATAAAGATATATGTTGACACAGACCCCGACGTCAGGATAATAAGAAGAATTACAAGGGATATAAAAGAAAGGGGCCGTACATATGAATCCGTGGTAAATCAATATCTAAATGTTGTAAGACCCATGCACCTGCAATTTGTAGAGCCTTCCAAACGCTATGCCGATATAATAATACCTGAGGGAGGTTACAACAAGGTAGCAATCGATATAATAGTTGCAAAAATAAATTCTATCATCCAAAAAAATAAATGATACAGGTATAAAGCCTTTCAATACATGACAATAATTATATTATTAATTGATATTGGAAGGTATTTTTATGCTCGACGATTTGAAAGTAAGAAAAAGGATAATCTTTTTATTCCTAACATTTATATTTCTTTTGTTAGTGCTTGAAGTGAGATTGTATGCCATAATGGTGATTAAAAGCGATTTTGCAAAAGAAGCAATGGATGAGCAGACTTATAGATCAATCGTATATTATGATGGTTTTGAACTCAAGGGCGATATATACGATGCAAATATGAGAAAACTCACCAATAATGGTATTGAATATAAGGCTATTATACTTCCATCAGCGGTTATAAAACATATTACAAGTAATAATTCGACATTCGAAAATCTCCTAAGGCTTATATGCGATTATGATAAGCTTGATTATTATGATATGTTGACGAAAATCAGCAAAGAAGCTGCTGGGTATGACCAGGCCGTGGTTGTCGGCATAAACGACAGAATAAAAGATGAAATCGAAAGCTCCAACATCACGGGAATATATGTGAAAAGCGGAATCAAAAAATTCGCAGACGATATTGGAGCATCGATACTTTCAAATTTTTTAAGCAATAGAATGAATGGAGAATATATAAAATATGATGACAGCATAGATATGAAGATATTTAATTCTTTGGCAAGGCATGTAAAAAAAATATACAAGGTTCCCTTGGACGGAAGGGGAATGCTTATGCCGGGGATGGAACCGATCGATGAAACAGTGGAGGAGAGTGTAGGCGGCCCTGTCGGAAATGTCATGCTCACGTTAGATTACAATATACAAAAAGCTGCGGAAGATGCGCTGCACGAAAAATCCGATAAAAACTGTGCTGCAACCGTAATGGATATAAGAAACGGAGAAGTACTGGCAATGGCCACAAAGGATGAGAATGGATGGGAGAGGAATATGGTTACATATGTTAATGACAATTCCGCTTATAACCCGGGTTCACTGTTTAAAATAATCGTGCTTGCGGCTGCACTTGAAAAAAATAAGGTAGGATTGGAAACCAGCTTTTTTTGCAGCGGAGTTGATAGTGAAACCGGCATACACTGTTTCAACACTTCGGGACACGGCATGATAGGGCTTGAGGACGCGTTTGCAAATTCATGCAATGTGTATTTTATAAATCTGGCAAGAAAAGTCGGTCCTAAAGCCATAATGGATATGGCTCAAAAGTTCGGTTTCGGCAAAAAAGCATTGAATTTCTCAAAGGAATCAGCAGGCATGGTTTATAGAAAAAGTGAAGACATAGAATATGATATTGGAAACATTGCCATAGGCCAAAAGGATATAATGGTAACACCCTTGCAAGTATGCAGCATGATATCCAGCATAGCAAATAATGGAATGAGGAATAAACCATATATTTTAAAGCGCATATTTGGTGATGACGGAACCGTATATGAAAAACATGCTGATGAGAGTAAAAGTATAATATCGCCTGAAACTTCTGAAATAATCCAAAAGCTGATGACTGAAGTTGTAAAGAGGGGAACCGGTCAAAAAGCATCTCTATACTGCGGCTCGGCAGGCAAAACAGGAACGACTCAAAGAGGAATCGAATATGCTGATGGAAACTATGAACATGAGGACAGCTGGTTTGCAGGATATCTTCCGCTAAACCATCCCAAGTATGCTATATCGGTTTATGTAGAGGATGCAGAATCTAAAAGTTCAACAGCCCAGGAAATATTTAAATCGATCGGAGAGAAAATGCTTTTATTTGATAACTTATCTGAAACTCCAAATGCAAATTATAATTGAGGATTAATTAATATCATGATAGTGCATTGGGTACATGCACATTCCCCAGAGTTGAATCATATAATTTAGAATAACTAGCTTTGGGGGTGAATCAGGTTGCTTATTGAATTTTTTGCCTCTATTTTTATGCTGTTTGAACATGCTGCAATGCTTGTCTCATACGTGTCCAATAACAATTCATTTCCAAAACCTTTATCAGAAGATGAAGAAAAAATTTATATAAGCAAGTTTAAAGATGGCGATGAAGAGGCAAGAAATGTACTGGTAGAGCGGAATCTAAGACTGGTCGCCCATATAGTTAAAAAATACAATTACACCGGAAGGGAAGTAGATGATTTAATTTCGGTGGGTACCATAGGACTTATAAAAGCAATAACAACATTTGACAATGACAAGGGAACGAGGCTTGCAACCTATGCTGCAAGGTGCATCGAGAATGAAATACTCATGGTGATACGTTCAAACAAAAAAAGCAAATCTGAAGTATTCCTTCAAGATCCAATAGGCGTTGACAAAGAGGGTAACGAA